>JBBRTP010000034.1:0-7688 GCA_038244255.1 Candidatus Saccharimonadia bacterium | reverse complement strand
CGTCGAAGCTGGTCAGCCCCACGTCTCGAACCGCCTAACTATAGCAAATTTGAGGCTAAATGACAACTGTTAAAGACAATTAGTGTTGTAATAAACACTACGCTTCCAAAATACCTTACGGCAAGACGGGAGCTTTTTGGATGGCTTCACATGGCCATACTGTGCGCCTCGGACGTACCATGAAATTGGTAATGGAGGAGTGGAGAAATGCGTGTGGACGAACTTAATGACGAGATAGAGTATCCAGCTGAGGGGGCCGATTTCTTTGCTGATGACTTTGGTGAGCGAATCACCACTGACGCCGACCAGGACGCAATGGAGGCGGCCGACCGCGAAGAGCTCATGGCCGATCAAGCTGTGGCCGATGACAGCACTATAGACACCTCGAACGCCTTCCGTGAGCGTATCGAACCCATCGATACCACACCAGACATCAATGAGGAGGTGCGCTTGCTAGACGATGAGATGGCGTCCGAGGGCGATGCGACCCCTCCCGGCCAGGATTTCGACCGGAGTATGTAATATCATGTGAGTAATAACGGCGAGAGCAACCGACTCTCGCCGTTTTGTATCTGGGGTTTGCTATAATACGTTTGATGAAAGTACTTGTGGTAACTGAGAGTTATTGGCCTAACACCGATGGCGGGGCGCTTTTTGAGCGTCGGTTGGTACTCGGTCTCACCCAGCGCGGTCATACTGTGAATGTCTGGGCTGCTGGCACCAAGTGGCGCTCTTACATCGAGCCGGACGGTCCATACGCCATCCACCGCGAGAAAGCTGCACGCTTCTGGTTTAACCGTAAGTACAAAGTAAGTTACTGGCCGTGGCTATCCGCCCGGCGGCTAATCCGGGAGACGCGGCCCGATGTCATTCACATTCATAACGCCTACTTTATGGGCCTCGCTGCCATGTTCTGGGCTAGGCACTATAACGTCCCAGTGGTAGCCACCAATCACTTCATGCCCGAGAATGCGTTACTGAACCTCCGCGTCATCGAAGGCCTCCAGCAGCCCTTAGAACGCCTCATTTGGAGCTATCTAATCTCCTTCCATAATCGAGCCAGCTTTGTGACCTCCCCCACCCCTACTGCCGTAAAGCTTCTGGTAGACCACGGCCTCAAAGTGCCGTCGATGGCTATCTCCAATGGCATCGATCTGGCTGTATTCAAGCCGGCCGTTCCTAATGCGGCCGTCCGCGAACGCTACGGCATTGCCAGCGACCGGCCCGTACTGCTCTACGTGGGCCGGGTAGATGGCGAGAAACGCCTCGACCTCATCATCGCGGCGCTCCCCGCTATCATCGCTCAGCAACCCGTACAGCTGGTGATTGCAGGTTACGGCGTCAGCATGGAGGCGCTCAAGGCACAGGCTACGCGGCTCGGAGTGGCCGACAGTGTCGTCTTTACCGGCCGGTTCGACGAGGCCGATAAGCCGGCGTTGTATAACAGCGCTACGGTGTTTGTGATCTCGAGTCCGGCCGAGCTCCAGAGCATCGTCATGCTTGAGGCCATGGCCTCGCAGCTGCCGGTAGTGGCCGTGGATGTGGCCGCCCTCAAGGAGCTCTGCCACGACGGTGAGAACGGCCTCCGCTTCGCCCGCGACGATGTCCCGGCCCTGGCCACAAGCGTCAATCGGATCATTGCAAGCGATACCTTGCGTAAGCAGTACGGGCTTGAGAGTATTAAAATTGTTACAGAACACCACTCTACCGAAGTAATGTATAACGAATATGAACTCGCCTATAAGCGGGCTATTCATACAAAGGACGAGTAATGCGCATTGGCTTCTTCACCGACCGCTACCTGCCCCAGATCGACGGCATCGTGTACTCCATCGAAACCTTTCGAACTCAGCTGGAAGCCCTCGGGCACGAGGTCTACATATTTGCCCCGGCCCCCGGATTACGCTACAAAGAGGTGAGTAAACGAGTGATTCGTTTCCCAGCCCTAAAGGGTCTGTGGGGCGATTATGACTACCTTACCAGCCTCTACTTCCCGCCCCAAGCCGCAAAGCAGATCGAAAAGCTTAAATTAGACATTATTCACTTCCACGGGCCCGGCCAGGTAGGACTCTTAGGCGCCTATTTTGCCATGCGAAATCGTATTCCACTAGTTACCACCTATCACACCGACCTGTTCGAATACGTGAAGCACTACCCGGCCGTGCTGCCAGGCACTATCGCCTTATCGTTACTCGCCCCGCTCATTACTGGTGGTGGTATGGCCGACTATCGTACTGGCTTATCTTCGATTAAGCCCGAGCGAAACGTTGATAAATGGAACCAGAAGATCGTAGAGCGCGGCATCACCATGCTCCATAACCGCTGCGACGTGGTCATCACCCCATCACTCAAGATGGAGCATCAGCTCAAGAGCTGGCATACCAAGACCCGGATCGTCACCTTGCCCACAGGTGTTGATAAAGTTACAACGAGTTCTAGGGAAATTAAGGCTGTTCGCAAAGCTTATGGCCTGACTACCGATGATGAACTCATCCTCTTTGTTGGTCGTGTGGGCAACGAGAAGAACGTCAAACTCATCCTCCGGTCGTTCATACATCTCGCTGCCCGGCGGCCCAAGGCGAAGCTCATCTTTGCCGGTGATGGTCCAGTACGTGATGAGCTTGAAGCCGCTGCTCGTGATTCCGAGTTTAGCGATCGTATTATCTTCACCGGCTTCATCAGCCGCACCAAGATCGGCGCACTGTATGAGATATCCGATGTGCTAGCCTTCCCCTCGCTCACCGATACTCAGAGCCTGGTGGTAAACGAGGCGGCCTGCGCGGGAATGGCCATCGTGATGGTCGACCCCGAGGTCAATGGCGTGGTGCGCGAGGGAGAGAATGGCTATTACTCCAAGAATACCGTTCGTGACTTTGCGGCCAAACTGGTACACGTACTAGCGAACCCCGACGATTACCAGCGTATGAGTAGACGAAGCATCCAGCTGGCCGACGAGGTAAGTCCTTCCCACCAGGCGGCTAAGTTGTTACGCTTATATGAGGAGACCATTGAGCGACACGGTGAAGTCATCAAGAACCAGTAAGCCCTCGGGGCCATCGGAGATCCGGAAGCACTACTATCTGGATCAGTACGTTATTATCTCGCCCAAACGCGGCCTGCGTGGCGACTCGTTCTCACACGCGAGCGAATCACATAAATCCGCCACTACTACCTGCGTATTCTGTAATAACACTGAGAAATCGCTCTTGTCACTGCCCCAGGCCAAAGACTGGCAGGTAAAGGTGGTGGCCAACGCCTTCCCGGCGCTCTCAGTGACCAATCCTAAAGCCTACGGTGTGCAAGAGGTCATCATCGATACGCCCGACCATGACACCGAGTTCTCGGAGCTCTCGCTCGAGCACATTACGCTCATTCTCACCTCGTACCGGGATCGGCTGGCAAGTCTTAAGGCACAACCCGGCATCAGCTACGTGTTGGTATTTAAGAATGATGGCCCCGTGGCCGGTGCAACGGTGGCTCACTCCCATTGCCAGATAATTGCCCTGCCATTAGTGCCACCGCAGATCGAGAAGGAGCGCGATGCCCTCAATCACTACCGTGATCAGCACAGCACCTGCGCCCACTGTGACGCCATCGACTGGGAGGCCAAGCAGAAGGTTCGTCTGCTCTTTGAAGATAAGCACATCATAGCCATAGCACCCTACGCCTCTGACGTTCACTTTGAGGCCTGGATCATGACGCGCGAGCACCGAAACACCCTAACCGAGCTCAATTTGAGTGAGCTCCATTCGCTGGCTGTAGTACTAAAGAAGCTCACCGCCCGGCTTGATGCCGCTTCGATGAGCTTTAACTTCTACTTACAAGAGTCTACGGTGGGCCAGGACCATCACTTCTTCATTAAGTTAAAACCCCGTAGCGTCAAACAATGGGCGGGAGCCGAGCTAGGGACCGGAGTCATTATCAATCCCGTTCCCCCTGAGTACGCAGCATTATGGTATCAAAATAAGGTCGAATAAATGGTGAGCCCCCGGGCCCACCTAACCAGTTATGAGACTGGCGTGTGAACCTGGGGGCTTCGAGGCCGTCCTGACGGACGGCGCTAGGTTTGTGCTGGTCTGGCTGACCTTGGATGGTGCAGTGCCGCACGGCACTCTATTTGCCCTACAGGCGGAACCGGTGACAGGGGAAAGCTCACCGGTCCCGACCTGTAGGAGGGAGCAGACAGATCGGCCGCCGCCGATAGTACTGCATCTGCTCCTTTGTCCACTCGTTCACGGTGTCCACGGGCGTGTAATCCGTGATGAGCGGGACTGCGCCCGGGACCCTACCAACTGACAGCTACATGAGCTGTTCAGGCAGGGACCCAGAGACTTGAGAGCTGGTGTTCATTTAGTGCACCATCCCCCTTCTCCTTCCGTGCCGTTGAGCTGGTCGAGCCCGCGAGAGTTCGGGGCAAGTCTTCCAGTTAAGTTGACCCTAGTGATCTCGATCACTTAATCGGAAGCACAACAAATCTATCATAATCCCCGGTAGCGGTCAATGGCGTAATGACGGAAGGATTACGGCGGTTTTAAGGACTATTTGTTGTATTGCGCGGCACCGTCCCAGGCCAGGTTGAATAAGCCGACCAGACCTTTGGCTAATTCTGCACTTTCGATAGTAATTCCAAGGGGCTGCGAGCCAGATAGTGAGAGCATGATGATATGATCTCCTACAATGCTAATATCACCGTTGAGCGGATATTTATCCTCGGGCACCCAACGTGACTCGCGGTTTCGTTCGACATCAGTGGCCTTGTAGAATGGTCCCTCAGCACTGGTATAGATGATCTTGCTGGGAATGTTCTCCTGAATTCTCGATGGATTACCCGCATTCTGCTTGAAATCGGGGAAGAATACGTATAGCTGATCAACGTTAGTGATACCGTAAATACCATCTGAAGCCTCCTTTTTGTGACTGGCGAGGAAGGTCTTCATGATGCCCTTAATACCATCCACGCTGTCGTAAAACTTCACGTTAGGCGACTCTTTGGGTAGTGATTTGAGCCCCAGAAGCTCAGGCAGCACCTGGTCAAAGTTGAGTTTCTGGTCGGCCAGCTCGTGCTCGCGCTTCTCAAGTAGGCGGCGCAGATTGGAGGGATCCTCGGCGATAAAGTAGGTCTTCTTGCCCTTAATACTCTGGGATACTAGGCCAAGCCCTACCAGTGACTCTAGTATGACGTAGGTGGTCACCCGCTTAATCCCCGACTGATCGGCGATACGCTGCACCGCCGAAGGGCCGGTCTTTAATGACGCCACGTAGACTCTGGCCTCCTTATTACTGAGGCCAAGCTCTTCAATATGCGAGATGAGTTGCTGCTCATTCATACCCATAGCCTAGAGTTATGGAATTCAGAAGTCAATAATCGTTGACAACATTTTAACATTTGGCTTGCATTTTCGGTTTGTGTTCGGTATTATCACTCATAACGAGGTGAGGTATGTAACGAATAGGAGATGTGATGCTTGCCAAAACTTATGCTCCGGCCCTCTTCTCACTCGATGGACAATTAGTGGAGATAGAGTGCGATCTCTCGAACGGCCTGCCCGGCTTTGTGGTGGTGGGCCTGGGAGATAAGGCGGTGGATGAGGCACGGGAGCGCGTTCGGAGCGCGATTCGAAATAGTGGGCTCGCCCTGCCCCAGAAACGATTGACCTTGAACCTAGCGCCAGCGGATCTGCCCAAGGATGGCACGGGGTATGACCTAGGAATGGCAGTCGCGATCTTACTCGCTAGCGGCCAAATTAAAGAGTCCGCTACTGAGAAGACTCTCTTTGTAGGGGAACTGGCATTAGACGGCACCATCCGGCCCGTGCGAGGAGCCCTACTAGCGGCCGAACTGGCCCTGAACTCAGGATTTACTCGGCTGTTTATTGCTTCGGAAAGCGCTTCTGAAGCAGGAATAGTAGCGGGTCTAAAGGTCTGCTCGGTTACACATCTAGAAGAGCTCTATCGGATGTTGATTGAGGAATTACCACTAAACGTTGTATCTACTACAACGAAATCATTAAGAAAAGCCACTCAATCGATCGCAGTTGACCTAGCCAACGTCTACGGCCAGGATCAGGCCAAGCGCGCCCTCGAGATTGCGGCGGCCGGTGGACATAATCTACTGTTATCGGGTCCCCCAGGCGCCGGCAAAACCCTACTCTCGAAGGCCTTCATCGACCTCTTACCGGAGCCGAGTTTCGAGGAGATGCTTGAGATTACCAAGATTTATAGCCTCGCTGGGCTCACGGACGGTCGACTTGTGAGCCAACGACCCTTGCGAGCGCCCCACCACACTGCCTCCAGTACCGCACTGATTGGTGGTGGCGCTATACCGCGACCAGGCGAGATAAGCCTTAGCCACAACGGCGTCCTCTTCCTCGATGAGTTACCCGAGTTCCCCCGTGCCGTACTCGAAGTGCTACGGCAGCCGCTCGAGGAGGGCAGCGTTACGGTGGCGCGAGCGGCCCGGGTAGTCACCTTCCCGGCCGACTTTACCCTCATAGCGACCCGCAACCCCTGCCCTTGTGGCTATGCGGGTGATGACCGGCAGACCTGTACCTGCTCCCAGGGACAGATCATCACATACCAACGCAAGTTATCGGGGCCGCTACTCGATCGGATCGACCTCATCGTAGACGTCGCGCGTATCGATCAACGCGACCTCATGGAGGCGACTAGCCGTGAGCCGACCGCGGCTGTGGCGCTACGCGTGGCGGCCGCCCGAGCTCATCAGGCCAGGCGATTTAGCCGATCGAAACTACGGCTTAATAGTCAGATGGATAACGCGAGCCTCAGGCGCTACTGCCTGCTAGATGATGACACGAAGCCGGTCGCTCAGGCTGCCATTAGCCGATTTAACCTGTCGGCTCGAGCGTACAACCGCGTACTCAAAGTGGCCAGAACCATCGCCGATATCGCCGGATCACCGGATATTCTGCTCCCCCATTTTACCGAAGCGTTGCAGTACCGGCCGCGTGTTTAGAAGATCCTAGAGATGTATCAGGCTATAAACGTTAGAGCCCAGGCTCGTGTGGCTAAAGAGGAACCAGAGGACGAGCTCAGCCACCACCAGGCTACCGCCAATGACGAAGATACGTCGTAAATCGGCCGTCACATAGGCGAAATCACGCGTATCCACCGTAGCTGCGCGACTGGCCGTGAAAGGACGAGACGCCTCGGGTACAGACGAGGAAGTTGCAGCGTCGGAGACGGCCGGCGCCACGTTGGCGTGCTTGAAGGTGTGCTTCTTGGTTTGGTACTTCTTTTTAGCCATTGGCATAAATTGTAACACAGCTATCTATCTGGGCTAGCGCCGTTGCGATCAAGCCAGCTGAGACCTATACTTGGGGTTATCATAGGGAGTCGGTGTGGAGATTATTCTGCTCGTGGTCGCGGTGGCGGCCCTCATTACGGCCAGCGTTGCAATCATGCAGCTAACTACCCTCAAGCGACGCTTCGCTGGGGCCCTCACTACTACCACAGGCGACGCTCTGGAGGATGTTTTAACGAATCACCTCGCTCGGGTCGATGAGGTAGACCTCCGCCTCACTGAGCTCACCGCAGAGTACGAACGGCTCTCGATAACTAATAGCTTAGCCTCCCAGAAGATCAGTATCGTACGCTTCAACCCGTTCGGCGATACGGGAGGCGACCAGAGCTTTAGCCTCGCCGTTCTCGACGCCCACAATAGTGGTTAT
>JBBRTP010000033.1:0-8017 GCA_038244255.1 Candidatus Saccharimonadia bacterium | reverse complement strand
TTCAGGTCGGTGCCCTCTTGGCACAAGGATCCGAAGTACGAAACGGCGATCCAAACGATGATGCTGGCTACCAGGATACCAAGTAGCCGCCACCAGCTGTTCCATTCACCCCGGTGAAGGAGCGAGCCGGTGAGCCGCAGAGTGATGAAGATCATCCAGAAGACGATCAGCACCACGATGTAGGCTAAAGCCGGCCGGCTCTGAATCCACTGGAACCTTGACTGCGACTCCGCCGGGTCAGACAACACTGGGTTGCCAGGGTCGGCAGGTACCACCGGCGGAACCGGTGGCGTTGACGGCCCAGGTGAACGAAAGACCGCCCGGAGGCGAGCCCTGAGCTCCTGAAGCCGTCCCTTGGGCGCCAGTGGAATACCGGGCTGCTGGGCAGCTACCGGGACCGGCTGGTTACGAGCTGCTCGATCCCTCGCGATGAGGGCTTCGAGGTCGTCCTTAGACATTGCCACTCTAACCTCCCTAGTCCTGGTAGGCCTCGGCAACGGCTCCATTGAAGTCGTCGCCGAGGATGTCCGATGAAAATCCCGCGCTCGAGAGCGCGTTTCGCGCCAGAGTACAAACCTCATCTGAGGTTTCGTCCCTGTTCGCTTGACGAGCAACACGGGCAGTCGCGATCACCAGATCTCTGGCCAGTGCGACAACCGCAGGATTCGGACCACCCTGAACGACCGGGGCGGCTGGACTCGACGAAACTCCAGCCATACCGAGCGCATCGTGAATGGCAAGGGTTGTCTCAGGAGACCACGCGACGTTACGTAACGCGAGCGCGCCGTCGATGATGGAAGCCCGATCCGCCGTGGTGCGAGTCTTCCAATTGGGGTCATTCTCTTCGTAATCCGAGATTGCCCACTCGATCTCCGTGACCAGCAGCGACTTTGACTCGGGCTCAGCGGCCGGGGTAACCGGTAACTGCTCGAGATCCTGACTAAGACGCCCAATGGCGTCTCCGACCGCCTGTTCGACGAGGACTTTGAGCTCCTTCAGGATACGCTCGGCGAGATCTTCCTGTCCGGCAAAAATGCCGGTTAGGATGACCTTGTACGGGTCGGTCGGCTTCAACTCGCTCAGAGATGAACTAGCCGCCTGTCGGGCCGTCTGCCGCGGCATGGAAGTACCCGGCTCACGGACTACTGCCTGAGAGCCTTCCGCTTCAGCCTGTGCCGCAGCGATCGCCCGATCAAGAGCGTCATCGAATGGTTCTCTTGCCATCTGATAATCAGCTCCCTTCGTAGCGTGTGATCAGGAACATGCGGATCTTCTTGAGCTGAAGCAAGGCATTGACCTTGGTTCCCTGCTCGGGACGTTTTTCAGCCACCTTGGCGGCTACCTTCTCGGCCCGCGCTTGCAACTCGGCGTCCAGATCGACTTCCGGATCGGTCGAGATGAGGATGGCAAGGTCGGTGTACTCGTCGTCCCAGAACCTGCACCAGATGTCGAGGCGACGGTACTGAATGGTGAACTCGCCGGCCGCCTTCTCAGGCCGCAGGCCAGACTCCCTCAGCACGCCTCCTTTGAGCATCTCGTTGATCATGGACAGCTCGGGACCGTAGTCCTCGATCTCGCTGCCACAGAGGCCGCAGAACGGGAAGTTCGGCAACATGATGGTCTTGAGCTCTGCAGCTTTTGCCTTCTTGGCATCTCGCGACAACCGATCCGGCATCACGAAGGGAATCTTCCCCTCGTTTGCCGCCAGGTAGTCAATGTTGACCATGTAGGACTCACCACGATCTGGCCAGATGAGTCGGACCTTGCTGCCCCCGACACGCTCAACCCTGTCGGGCTTGAGCCCCTGGCGGTTAGTACGCTCAGCGCGCTGGGTGCGAGCCCATTCCTGAAGCTCTACGAGCTTCATCCTGGTACTAGGCATAATGCGGGCCGGACCCGCATTGCGGCGGTTGCGCTCCTGCTCCTCTGTGGAGACGATACCCAGGACGTCGAGAACAGCTGCCTCATCCACCAAAGTGTCACCATCCCCTTCTACGAGGCCTGCAGCCTTGAGAACAATGGAGAGAGGGACAAAGTGATCGGCGACAATCGTCTTGACAGCGATCTCGCGAGTCTGATTTGCCATGACTGTGACCTCCAGGGTCGTCGAATAAGATACAGCGGGTCCGCGGGCGCGGCCACCTTAAATGAACCGCTAATGCGGACTCAACGGATTCCTCCCTGAGGAGGCACGGTTAGAAGTAAACGGGTTTGTAGCCCGCTTACTTCAGAGACTATCCTCTGCCCAACAGGCAGAGTCCTACCACCGATGCCTGGGCGGCAAGCATTGGCGGTAGAACACTACCTGCAAGGCAGGTTTGGTGTTAGATGTTGATATTGTGGTCAATTGAATGACCTTTGACTATCCAACTTATCAAGGATCTGCCGTGGGCAATCCGCAGCCTTACTAGCATTAGGAAATATGCTCACAGAACAATAGACAAACATAGCATAAACAGGCATTACTGTCAATATATTTTATGTCTAAATTTGGCGAAACCGACCGTGGTATTGGTTATACCTATAGTGCTTACTTCCAGATGGGTTCAAGTATCTTAATCAACTTCTTAGCCTTGGCGTCGGTTATATCACCAACGAAACTAATCCCGTGATGACCATAGGTAAAGATACGCTTGGTGACTTCGGTGACGCGTTCAGCTGTTACGTCATCAAGTTCACTCAGGTAACGATCAAAATCGTTGATTGAGCGATCTCGTTCATACCGGCCGAGGTACCAGTCAAGAGCATCGCCTACCGTTTGGCTAGATCGCTTGGTCGAGCCGATTCCCAGTCTTTTTGAGGCGTCGATCTCCGTGTTAGTCAACTTCCCCGTCAGCACCTCACCGATGTGTTTGGCGATGATCTTAAACACCGCTATGGCATTCTCGCTGGTCACATAGCCTTCAAAGCCAAAACTAGAGTTGCCATTATCGACCGCGCTCTTACCCGTAACACCGTAGGCTAGTCCGCCGCGACGTACCTCTCCCAAAATCCTAGAACCCATACCACCGGTTAAGGCGAGTCTCAGTGCCACCATGGCCTTTGTCTCTGGCTCACTGAGTTCATCGAGAAACCAGCTGACACGGTAGTAAATCTGGGCTATTTCGCGCGGAATTACAATCGGTTCGATTACGTTACGACCGATTGCCTGACTCAGTACCAACTCGTTACCCTTAGGCAGTTGATCAAAGATCTTACCAAATCGCTCTTTGAGTCTCTGCCCTTTATTCGAGATATCTCCAGCTAAGTAAAAACGAGCATTAGACGCTGTAAAGGCCTTTATGTAGTAGGCTTCAATCTTTTCGAGCGTAATATCTGGTAGCTGATCTATCCGGGTGGAGAAATTAAGCACCTCCTGAGGAAACGCCCGCTCGCCAAGCAGGATCGAGCAGAGCGAGGAGTGTTCGGCGAGATTCCGGCTTAACTCCTCGCGAACATTCCCCAGCTCGGCGGCCAGCGATTCGGCGGAGAAACGTGGTCGAACTAGCTGTTCTTCGATGAGATCGAGTATGCGATCGAGTTCAAAATCGGCGCATTCATAGACGTACTCGTTCGTATCGAACGACGTATACGCGTTCACAAAAGCGCCGTTTTTGGTCGCTCCGATAAAGAATTCGATTTGGCCTGGGTATTTCTCGGTCGAGGTAGCCATAAGATGCTCCATGACATGAGGCAGCTCATAGACCTCGGGGTCGGCAAACTGAAATCCCGAGTTGAATCGAATAACCACATTGAAGACATCAGTACCCGGGATATCGATAAATAAGCCACGGGTACCATTGGTTAACTGGTACTCGGTAACGGTATGCTTCATCTCGCCTCCCTACTATTGATCATTACATAATAACTTTGCGCAGGATCCAGCGATAGAGCCAATCAGGCAAAAGGCGCCTTCCAAGTACTACTAAACGTGTCTGTCCGAGCGGATAGTGGAGCTTCCTGCCCGGTGCTAGTACCGCCTTCACGACCGCGGCCGCGACCTGGTCGGCCGTGAGGCCATGGTTTGATTGGGCAGGTTCAGCGGCGGCCCGCCGCCCAATCTCGCGCGCACCCCAGCGGCGATTGGCTCCGCGCCGTAAGTCTGCCCAGAAACTGGTATTGACGCTGCTCGGCTCAATCAGGCGCAGGCGAATATTCGTGCCGGCAAGCTCCAAATCGAGCGACTCAAAGAGCCCTTCGAGCGCATGTTTTGACGCGCTGTATAGGCTGTATCCGGCGATGCCGGTCCTCCCAACAATGCTTGATATGGCCACAATCACTCCACTACCCTGCCGACGCATCAGCGGTACGGTGAGCGCGATGAGCTCGGCTGGAGCCAGCGTATTCACCGCCAACTGGTCTTTCATTTGAGCGTAATCGAGGCTATCAATGGGGCCAATGAGTCCGTAGCCGGCGTTACAGATAAGTGCGTCGATACGGCCGTAGGTGCGCCAGGTGTATACAACGATACGCTCAAGATCACCCTGACGTGTCATCTCAGCCGGCTGCAGATCAACTTCGCCCGGACGCAGCCCCGCTGGTCGCTTACGACCGCGAATGGTGCCCACTACGATCCAGCCTCGTGTTACCAGCGCCTGAGCGGTAGCTAGGCCAATACCGGCCGATACCCCGGTAATGAGCGCGACGGGCGCCTTAGCTCGCTGCATTTAGCTGCTCGGCTAGCCGGTGTACGGCGGCTTTAAACTGATCGTCCCGGTCCTTGCTGTCACGGAATAGGCCGGAGGAGACAGCGCCAGTGGATAGCAATAACACATCGCCGGGTTCGGTAACGGCGTAGCAATTACTCACCAGAGCAGGCATGTCAGTGTAGCCATTGGTGACGTGAGTAAAGCCCACGGCTGCAAGTTCGGCTTCGATCCGATCTGCTAGCGCACCAATAAGAAAGGCGTGAATCACTCCCTCCGTCGCAACCACTTGGGCCAGCTCGGCATACGAGGCACCATTGTCAGATCCACCGAGAATTATGACCTTGGGCTGAGCGAACAATCTAATGGCAGCAATGGCGGTTTCGGGAGTCGGGGCAGACGAATCGTCGTAATACTTTACGCCGGCTATTTCGGCGACATACTCGATGCGATGCTCGAGGCCATTGTTGCCAGGTGTCACTACCCGCATATCGTGCTCACAGGCGTTGTTATGCGCATCAGCTGCACGGTTAGCGTCGCTTCTTGCGCTTTTTGTGCGGCTTGGTAGCGCTCGGCTGGCCGACCTGATCGGGACGCGCGCGTCGCTGAGCCCGCGAGCCGGTGCCACTTGATACACCGTCTACCGCCGTTGGACCGGCGTTCACCTGAGCCTGTTCGGCGGCGCGTGTGAGCGCCGTCTCCACTGGCGCGGCCGGTGCTGCCTCCTGAGCGTTCACGCTCACCTTAAAGATGGTGGTGGCAATTTCGGCCTCGAGCAATGCAATCAGCTGCTTGAACATCCGAAAACCCTCGCGCTTGTACTCCACCAGTGGATCGCGCTGGCCAATGGCGCGCAGCCCGATGCCGCTGCGTAGGCTATCCATGGCCTCGAGGTGCTCAATCCAGAGTCGATCGAGTGCGCTCACGTAGGTAAAGCGTTCCACCATCTTCATCACATCTTCGCTAAATTCAGCAGTTCGAGCATCGTAGAGCTTCACCGCCTCATCCGAGACGATACCCGAGACCTCATTGGGGTGAGCGCGATCGAGCAAGGTGTGGAGCGATTCATCGTGTGGCAGCAAGGTGGAGATGGCATCGTGCAGGGCCTCCTGATCGACCTCGCCCGTGCGCTGGTCGGTATGCGCTGCCACCATGGCGACCGCCTGGGTATCAATCATCGTCAGGATATCCTCACGCAAGTTATCGCTAGCTAGTGCCTTGCGACGGCGAGAATAGATAACTTCACGGTGGCGATTCATCACGTCATCGTACTCCACGAGCTGTTTACGGGTATCGAAGTTGTGCCCCTCGACCTTCTTCTGTGCGCTCTCCAACGAGCGTGAGACGAGGCCGTTTTCGATAGGTGTATCTTCGTCGAGGCCGAGCGTCTCCATGAGGCCACCGAGGCGCTCCGAGCCAAAGATACGCATCAGATCATCTTCGAGTGAGACGTAGAACTGGCTCGAGCCCGGATCACCCTGACGGCCAGACCGGCCCCGCAGCTGATTATCGATGCGACGACTCTCGTGCCGTTCGGTGCCTACCACATGGAGTCCGCCGAGCTCGTTCACGCCCGCTTCGAGCATGATGTCAGTACCACGACCGGCAATGTTGGTAGCCAGTGTCACCGCGCCACGGTGCCCGGCCGATGCCACGGTGGCAGCCTCGGTCTCGTTATTCTTGGCGTTTAATATCTGATGTGGCACCTTGAGATCGCTCAAATATCGACTCAAGAGCTCGTTTTTTGCGATAGAGACGGTACCTATAAGTACCGGCTGACCCTTGGTGTGACGTTCAGCTACTTCTCTTGCCACGGCCCGGAACTTACCGTCCTCTGACTTATAAATTCGATCCGGAAGGTCTTTACGCACCATCTCACGATGAGTCGGAATAATAACGACATCAAGATGATAAATCTTGTAAAACTCCTCGACCTCGGTGGCGGCGGTACCGGTCATGCCCGAAAGCTTCTTATAGAGCCGGAAGTAGTTCTGGAAGGTAATGGTCGCAAGTGTCAGTGACTCCTGATTTACCATGACACCCTCTTTGGCCTCGACCGCCTGGTGCAAGCCGTCGCTCCAACGCCGCCCTGGCATGAGTCGCCCAGTGAATTCATCGACGATGATAATCTCGCCTTCGCGCACCACGTAGTCGCGGTCCCGCTTGTAGAGCGCCACTGCCTTAAGCGACTGCTCAATATGATGAACCTCCTCGATACGCCCCGCCTCATAGACGTTCTCGACACCCAGAATCCGCTCGATCGCGGCGATCCCCTCATCGGTAAGTGAGACGGCCTTGAGCTTCTCATCCAGGGTGTAGTGCTCCTCGGGTGTGAGCCGGGCGGCCAGTTTGGCAAACTCAAAGTACTGATCGGTAGCCTCATTGGCCGGTGCGGAGATAATAAGTGGCGTCCGCGCCTCATCGATGAGAATAGAGTCCACTTCGTCGACGATGGCGTAGTTGAGGGGGCGTTGCACCATACGATCGAGGTTATCGACCATGTTATCCCGTAGATAATCAAAGCCGAACTCGTTATTGGTGCCATAGGTGATATCAGCCTGATAGGCCTCGCCTCTCGCGACCGGCCTGAGATGATTCAAACGCTCGTCTGAGTGCTCACCCGAATCATAGCTCATATCAAAGACGTAGGCAGTGTCGTGAATGATCACACCGGTCGAGAGCCCCAACGCGTGGTAGACCTGCCCCATCCAACCGCCATGCAGACTCGCCAGATAATCGTTGACCGTGACCACGTGCACGCCCTTGCCCGAAAGCGCATTTAAATACACCGGCGCGGTAGCCACCAACGTCTTACCCTCACCGGTACGCATCTCAGCGATCTTGCCCTGGTGTAGCATGATGCCGCCAATATACTGCTCATCGTAGTGGCGCTGGCCAATCACGCGACCGGCCGCCTCACTTACAGTCGCAAAGGCTTCGGGCAGAATGCTATCGAGCGATGTGCCGTCCACTAACTGCTGCTTGAACTTATCCGACTGAGCCATTAGCTCGACATCACTAAGCCGCGCCACTGCCTCGTCGTGACGATGGATCTGCTCGACTAGCTGGCGCGCTCGCTTAACTTCACGAACGTTTGGATCGCCAATAATTTTGGTAATAAGATTTGTCATAAATATAGGTGGGTCAATCAAGAACCCAGAGTTTTAGTCTACCACAAGGCACGAGCCCCAGTGTTGCCTATTCGGGGGCTTCAACCTCGGGAACTGGACCAACCTTGCGCCCCAGTAGCCGTGAGAGCATCCGCGTCCGGCGTGGTTCGTTAACTTGCTTGTCTTTATAGCTGTGGAGCTGAGTCTTGAGCTTCGCCTCCACTATATCGACGGCGGCGTAGATGTTCACCGTACCCTCTTTGCTCTTTAAGACGTCGCCGT
>JBBRTP010000032.1:0-8088 GCA_038244255.1 Candidatus Saccharimonadia bacterium | reverse complement strand
GGTCAACTTAGATAAGTAAGAACGATGGCGTCAAACTCGTCGATTCAGTTTTTAAGTAACTTGTTCGACTTTACCGAAGCAAATATTTAGATAGTGAGTATCGTAGATTTACCGGCCGCATTCGCACCACCGAGGTAGATGTCCATTAGCTGATTCTACCAACCAGCTCCTTAAAGCGATGGTTTATAACCCCGGTATTTGTAGTAACTCAAGCCATCAGATCATTATGAAAGGCCCTTCCATCAGTAACGTAAGGATGCAATGAGGCGGGGCGGAATGGTAAAGAAAAGACCCCAGGATTGCTCCTGGGGCGGTGAAGACGGGGCTACTAGGCGTCGAGGATGGGGTGGGTTTTAAGAATGACCCTCCAGTATTTGCGGCATTCCGCGCCGAGCCAGGCACCGGCCACAACGGTGGTGATCGCAAGCCAGACCAGTGAGCCCACTAGGCCGAGCGAGCGGCCGGTGAACAATTGGTAGTACATGCGGACTATGAATAACCAGGCGCTTAGTCCGGAAGCAAAGGCGAGTGAAATGACAACGCGCAGGCTAACGCTCGGGAACAGTACCCGGAACTTCCCGAGCAAATCGAGACTTTGTAGTTCACGAGCGTACTTAGCCCGCACCTCGGCTTCGGCGACCAGCTCGGCATGGACTTCGGCGGCGATCTCGTCGTAAGGACGCAGGCCCTCGCCCCAGCGGGTGATTGGCCAGTAGAGCAGTTCATCGTCCGCGTTGCCGATCTCGATTACGCCGACTGCCATGGGGTCCGGGTCATCTTCGGGCGTCCAGATCTGAATGTCGTGGAAGAGTCCCAGCTCGATCGCGGCGCGGATCTCGCTCATAGCTTCGCGTGGTGGCATGACGTAGTCGTAACCCTCCCAGTCGCCGGCGCGGTGGCTGTAGGAGTTGGGCAGGAAGCGGTCCCAGACCTCAATCTGCTCGTCGGTCAGCGATTCTCCGTAGAGTGAGGTCGCCTGAGCGGGATCAGGATCAGTGTTGGGCTCCGTGTACGGGAGACCGAGGAGCGCTCGAAGAGCGGTCTCTGAGTTGTCGCCGGAACCGAGGCGTTCGTTGAGCTCGGAATCTGAGATGATGCGGAACTTTTCTGATACCAGTGTGGTCATAAGTGACTCCAGGACTCGAGGGTATCGTTGACGAAGTATTTATAACAGATATCGGACTTGTGGTAAAGAGAAGACCCCAGGATTGCTCCTGGGGCGGGCGGACGGGGCTATAGTCGGACAACCCGGACAAACACGTAGGCCGCGACCAGGTAGAGTACGCCGACTACCACTGGCAGCACGGCGCTACGTAACCTCTGACGGTTAGTCGGTTTCGCCGAACTAATTAGGAGCTTCACGGCGCCTCCGGGTTAGTTGGGGCCTCGGATGATGGAGAAGCCGATGAACCATAGCAAGCTTGCACCGCCAACGATGACCCAGATGGTTGAGAAGCTCGAAAAGCGAGCCGGAAAGACTCCCCGACCGCGTACTCGCGGTGGAACCCGGAGCGTGGACCTGAACCAGCGCTCACGGTTGCCGATGAGTACCCAGGTGATGACAATCCAAGAGAGTGCGTTAACGATTTGAAGTACCAGCTCGATGTGGGATCGATCGTGTGGCATAGTGTGTTTCTGGTCGATGCCGAAGTACAGCTCCAGTGCCAGCACAATGACCCCGAATATGGTAAGGCACCCCATCCACACGGTGGGGTGGGTCAGCTTGTACAGGTCTTGTTCAAGTTGCTCTTTTACCGGCATCTCGACTCCTTGGGAAGGGGCTAGGGACGAGATGGTTATAGCATTTGTGCTTGCACAAAGCAAGCCTTAGTGGCGTGATAGGGGTGTCTAAAAGCTGCGGCCAGTCTCGTACTCATACGTATTAATAACGTCGACCCATTTCCAATAGCGGGCGGCATCGACACAGTCCTGCCAGCTCGCGTCTTCGGCCAGTCCGAGTGCCCGCGCCATATAAGCAAGTTGACGGTCATTTAACAATTTAAAGCGCGACTCCAGGTGATTCAACTCGCCGGGTCCGCACGCCGTATGTACAACACTAAAGAGGTGATCTTTGTCGATTACTAAGTCACTCATGCCACTAACCCCGCTTATCACGCTAATCGTAGTACCATGACTAGGAACTTTATATGGTTAAAAGTCCAAATATTGACTCTGCCAAGGGGATTAACTGGCTATTGTAAATAGAATATATATCAATTACGGCCGCAATATAGTCATTATAAAGTCAGAACCCCCGACAGGCGGGGGTGAATGGATGCCTAATCGGTAGACTAGGCGCGAGGGTCGGTGCGGATGGCGTAGGTGCTTTCGACGTAGAGCAGGTTGGATGGGTCACCGGTGAAGATGATGACCTCAAGCCGGTTCGAGGTGCTACGCCGACGGAAACCGCTCAGCGGGTGGCCCTTCTTGATGCCGTTAACCAGTGGTATGACCATGTGGCTGGAGATCTCAAGGACATAGCCACGAAGACGATTCACCAGAGTGAGCTGATCTGGAAAATGATTGCTCTGCACGGCGTCGATGAACGCCTGCAGGGCTAGAGGATTCAGTCCAGATGGGTCGAAGTGACAGTCGTCGGCCACCAGGCTCTCGGCCAACCGCTTGATTACTGCGGTAGTGTCTTCGGCGGTGAACGTCTTACGACGTCGATTTACCGGAGGTACGACTCCAGGCGACGTTTGGGCAAGTACGGCAGTAGGCACTAGTACTCCTCTGTCTCTCGGTACGAACCCCTCGCCTCTTGGCGTAAGGTTCAGCGACCAATATTAGCACCGATACCGCTTTTGGTCAATAGTAGGAGTTATGAAAATATGTCACAAAACGGCGAACAGGTGCCGAACAGGGTGGGGTATAATAGGATTATGAACTTATTCTCTGATACCAATAGGCCACTGGCCGATCGCGTTCGCCCCACTAGCCTTGATGAGGTTGTTGGCCAGAGCCAGGTAGTAGGTGAGGGACAGTTCCTCCGCCAGATCATCGAACAGGGCACGCCGAGCTCGTTGATACTCTGGGGGCCACCTGGCACAGGTAAGACCACCATCGCACGCATTATCGCCAAGAGTGGCAATCACGCCTTTGAGGAGATTTCGGCCGTTACTAGCGGCTTGCCCGAGGTGAAGAAGGTGATTGAGCGCGCTTATCAGCGTAAGAGTATGTCTATCTCGACCCTGCTCTTTGTGGACGAGATTCACCGTTTTAATAAGGCCCAACAAGACGCCTTCCTGCCTCATATGGAGAATGGGACGATTATCCTCATTGGCGCTACCACCGAGAATCCATCATTTGAGGTCATCGGCCCGCTATTGTCGCGTAGCCGGGTGGTGGTACTGGAGAGTCTAAAGACCGAGCAGCTCGAACAGATATTAGACCGCGCGCTGAGTGAACTCCCCGATGTGAGCCTTGAGCCAGAGGCTAAAACACTCTTGGCAGAGCTAGCGGCTGGTGACGCTCGTGTGGCATTGGGCGGGTTGGAGACGGCGGTTAGCCTCGGCCATACTGTGACAATCGAGAGCGTGAAGCAAGCGATGCAGAAGACCAGCCTACGCTACGACAAGACGGGGGAGTTTCACTACAACCTGATATCGGCCTACATTAAGAGTATGCGCGGGGGTGACGCCGACGCGGCGCTTTTTTACCTGGCTCGCATGCTCGAGAGCGGCGAGGATCCCAAGTTTATCGCCCGTCGCCTGGTGATCTTTGCCTCCGAGGATATTGGTCTCGCCAACAACTCGGCGCTCAATCTGGCCGTCTCGACCTTCCAGGCGATCGAGCGAATCGGCCTGCCTGAGGGCAAATTAATCTTATCTCAAGCCACTATCGCGATGGCTCTGGCTCCTAAAGATCGCTCGGCGACCGATGCCATCGCCGCGGCAACCGCCGCCGTGACAGCTAACCCCACCGCCGAGGTACCGCTGCATCTACGGAATGCACCGACCAAGCTGATGAAGGAGCTCGAGTACGGTAAAGGCACCAAATGGGAGGCCGGCTTTGAGCACCCGAAGGGCTTCTTGCCTGATGAGCTCAAGGGGCAGAAGTTTTACAAGCCCAAGAAAGAAAAATAGCCCTCCGAAGAAGGCTTAGGTCAGCCGGAGTCCCAGCTACGAACGCGTTTACCGCACTTGGTGCAGTAAACGTCGCCGTCGCCCCACATCATGTCGTAGTTACGCACCTCCTGGTGACTCTTATCGGCCCCGCAGTGCGGGCAGCTGTTCCACGGGCCGATCGATTTGGCAATGTCGTCCATGGCCGCGACGACATCCTGGATCTCCTCGGGTGTTGCCATGACTCCTCCTTTTAGTCGGAACTGCACCAGCAGGCGCCACCTGGAAGGTGATCATGAGAGCCGTTCTCGGCATCTTCGGCCTCTTGGGCGAAACGTGCGCAACGCTCGGCGAGATAGATCGAGTTATTAATCGATCCCACCAGGCTACTCAGTATGGTGCGACGCTCGATCTGTTTGGCGTCGATACTAAATAGCAGAGCCGATACCTCGATCTCGAGCGCCTTTAAGTCCTGGATGAGCGAAATCTCGCTCCTCGGATGCTTCATCTGGCCTCCTGTTTGTGAAGGTGCTGGTATGGCAATCATCGGATCTGGACACTTAAACGGGTAGCAAATCATTTTGTATCAAGAAGTTTTGCAGTATGCTCACTGCATGCATTGGATCCAACGACATATCTTAAAAGAGCTCGCCTTTAGCGACACCAAGCGTTATTCCGAGCTCAAGCCCGATGGGGTCGAAGGTAATCTATTCCAATACCACGGCCGTGATCTTGAGAAACAGGGACTCATTGTGAGAAACGGTGAGGGTTACGCGCTTACGCCCAAGGGCAGTCGGTTTGTGGCCGACTTAAGCCAGACCAAGGCTATGAACCGAAAAACACCGCCGAGAGTTGTGGTTATGGTTACCGCCAAGCGAGACGATGAATATCTCTTGTTTCGCTGGCGCCGCCATCCGTATCGTAATCAGATCAGCTTGCCGTTCGGCCGCCAGTTCGCCGGCCAGAGCGCGCTCGAGGTCGCGGCTGGGCAGCTGCGTGACAAGACCGGTTACCAGGCTGATCTGAGCTATCTCGGCCTGGTATCACTCAGTTCAGAAACCGACCATCTATTAATTCAGGTCTACGGGGCCACTAACCTGCGCGGTGATCATGGTTCGGACGGGCTGACCGGATATAGTTTCTGGGCCAAGTGGAGTGATCTGCCTCATCCCGGCGAACCGATGCAGGGAATGAGCGAGATAATGGCTTGGATCGAAGATGAAAATCGGCCAGGTCAAATCGAGATTACGAGTCGATAATTTGGCTCAAGCAATAGTTAATGCCCCACACTCGGTGAGACATTAACTCACTACACGTGTAGGGCATGAATTGCAGACGCCTAGCTGAAGGTCGGGTACGCCGAGAAGTCATCCAGGTCATAGTCCCAAAAATCATCCAGGTCGTCCATGGGTGGAATCAGCTTGGGGTCCGGGGAGGGGAGAAGATGTTCCTTGCGGGCGTCGATGGTGAGGTTGCGATTATTCCAATAATCGCAACCTTCGTAGGGTACGACGCCCATGTCGGCGAGGAACAAATCTTTGCGGTGACCAGACTCATCGCACAGCCTGACTTTGAGGAGTGCACCTCCATCCTTTTTGCTTACGTAAGGGTCCGCGACAACCGTGAGGCGACCCATAACGCCAAAGCCGATGTTGAACCTGATGATACGGCGGCCGGGTCGTAGGTCACGAAGTCGGAGGGCACTCGGGTGCAGTGGTGACTTCTGACTCATCATAGGTACTCCAAGGGTAGTCGGGATGACTCAAGTATGGATGCAAAATACTATAGCATAAAAATATTTAATAAGCAATAGATTTTATGGCATGCTAGCGTTTTAATCACGCTTATGCTATAACCAGAGCATGAGCAACAAAAAGACCGCAGCCACAGAGACCGACGGTGTCTACTTCCTCAAACTATTGATGTATTTTGTCCTGGGGACCATTTGGCTGAAGTATCACGGCTACGTGGTCTTCCCACTCGGACTCGTCCTCGGAGTCCTGTTTGCCCGCAGCGATCACTTCGCCATCGATAAGAAGATCGAGTACGCGGTACTACTTATAGCCTCGCTACTGGGTCTGGCCGGCTACGGCGTCTTCTTTGTCCTGCCGTTCTAGAAGTCTTTGGCGACGCGAATAAGTGTCAACCCAAAGGTAAGGGCTAGAAATATCAGCTGAGTCAATGCGACGGCACCACGGAGCCCCGGCACCGTTATCGGTGTGGCTGTGTAGATAACGACGATGATGATATCGATGGCGAGCAAAGCGATGAGGCGGCTCGTAAAGTTGAGTCTAAACACGGGTATCTCGATTAATCAATACAATCTAACACATATCGTGCAAAATGTCAATGCCTTTGCACGGTATAGTGGCTCTATCATCTGAAGTATTGTTGACACGCTCGCCTCAGATACGCTATAGTCATATGGTATTTGTCGGCTGATTCGTATCCCCGACGCACAACTAGGCACTGAGAAGGTCCCATCAAGAGGAAACCACTCATTACCTAGAGTTTATTTTGTAAGACTTAAGAAGGACTCGCATGAAGGCGCTTCTCGGTACAAAACTCGGTATGACGCAGCTCTTCGACGAGTCGGGCAACGTCGCTCGCGTGACGTTGATTCAGGCTGGTCCGTGCACCGTGACCCAGGTAAAGACCGTCGATACCGATGGTTACAACGCGATCCAGATCGGTTATGGCGATGCCAAGCACCAGCCGCGCCCACAGGTTGGTCACCTTAAGGCTGCCAATGTTAACTCGAAAACCCTACGTGAGATTCGCGTCGATGACGTTAACGCCAAGCACCCCAAGGCCAAGGCTCGTCAGGCCGCCTCGGATGCCGCTATGGCTCTAGAAGTTGGCGCCAAGCTAGATGTCACGACCTTTGAGGTCGGTGATGCGGTGGAGGTAACGGGGACTTCTAAGGGCAAGGGCTTTGCTGGTACCGTTAAGCGCCATAACTTCGCCACTGGCCCCAAGACTCACGGTTCACGTAATTACCGCGAGCCTGGTTCGATTGGTGCTGGCTACCCACAGCATGTCATGAAAGGCATGCGGATGGCTGGCCGTATGGGTGGCGATCAAGTAACGGTGAGCGGCCTCAAGGTCGTGGTCATCGATGCCGAGGCAAATATTATTGGTATCTCCGGCGCCGTACCTGGTCCTAAGCGCGGTACCGTGATGGTGAGAGGATTCTAATGGCAAACGTTACCACCTATTCTAAGACCGGTGCCAAGCAAGAGGCGACGATTAAGCTTGAGCAGAGCATCTTTGGCATCGAGGCCAATCATGAGCTAGTCAACCAGGCGTACAGCATGTACTTATCCAATGGCCGCGTCGCCGGTGCTACTACCTTGACCCGTGGCATGGTCGCCGGCGGCGGTAAGAAGCCACACCCTCAGAAGGGCACTGGTCGGGCTCGTGCCGGCTCGCGCACCCAGCCAAACTGGCGAGGTGGTGGTAGTGTTTTCGGCCCCACGGGCAACGAAAACTTCACAAAGAGCATGCCCATTAAGGCCAAGCGGGCCGCGATTCGCCAGGCCCTTAGCCTCCAAACCGAAGCCGGTAAGATTGCTGTCATCGAGTCCTTTACCTCAGCCGATGGCCGCGTCAAGCCGACCGTTGAGCTACTAGGTAAGTTAAAGCTTGAGGGTAAGCTCTTACTTGTCGTATCGGAGAAGAACTCGCTAGTTGAGCGGGCTACGCGCAATGTTGCCCAATTGCACGTCGTCAGTGGTAATTATCTCAATGTTTACACCGTGATGAACGCCGATCACATCGTCTTTACTAAAGATTCACTCGAAATCGTTAAGCAGTGGCTGGGAGAGAAATAATGTCGCAGATCGTACTCACACCGAAGATCTCAGAGAAGGCCATCTATCTCGCCGAGCGAGGTATCTACGTCTTCGAAGTGCCCAAGAGCGCCAATAAGATCGAGGTAGCCAAGGCCGTGGAAGCCGCCTTTAAGGTAAACGTCACCGATGTGAACATGGTGATCGTTAAGGGTAAGGTCAAGCGCTTCAAG
>JBBRTP010000031.1:0-8226 GCA_038244255.1 Candidatus Saccharimonadia bacterium | reverse complement strand
TCAGGCTAGCGGCCACGATGCCCAAGATCAAAAAAATGAGGAGGGCGGTCGATAAGAAAACTACGAGAATTTCAACGGCGGTGTTCATGTGTTAGCTTTCGTCTATTTATCTAAAGTACGCTCGTATCATAGCTAGCGCAAGCCAGTCTGTGATTGGTTATTCTTACGAGAGGCGTTACTGACTTTTCGGGCTATGGTCTTCTCTATCGCGGTAGTGCGAATTTCGCGAGCGGATTTGACGGCCCGCACCAGCGCGTGGAGTTCCTGTCGGCGATGTATGACCACCCATTCACGACGTTCTACCACCGAGTTCGGCAGGACGTGTAAGACCCCCGAGCTGTCACGGATACGGGTACGGCGGGCGTCCATACTCTCGATGACACCCTGAGTAGGAGTCTCGCCGGCGATCACTTCGTCACCGACGTTAAAGTCGGTGTCGCGCGCCAGAAAGATGCCGGCCACGATGTCGGAGATCAGTGTGGAGCCACCGGCCGAGAGTAGTAATCCCAGCGCAATAGCCGAGCTGGAGAAGAAGACGATGACACTACTAAAGCCTAAGGCCTGGAGAATCCAGATAGTTAAAATGACCCAGAAGATGATCTCAACGATGGAGATGATAACATCACGCAGTCCCTGTTGCAGCGTCGTTAATTTAAGTAACAAACGCAGAACGCGGCTGAGTAAGCGAAGAACTAGAATACCGAGCAGTAGCCCAAAGAGCACGCCCGGGAGCTTCGGTAGTACGGTGTTGATACCATTAATTATGGGATCGGTGAAACTGGTGGGCGTAATCTCTAGCGTCGACATAGTTCTTATCCTTATACTACCTGGCGCAAGACGTACGGTAAACTAGTCGAGTTGAGCGTGGAGGAGTTTGTTGATGACCGGCGGGTTACCTTTTCCCGCTGTGGCCTTCATGGCTTGACCCATCAGGGCGCTAAAGGCTCGCTCGTTACCGGCCTGATAATCGGCCACGGCCTGAGGGTTGGCGGCAATCACCTCGGCGACGACCTTGGCCAAATCATCTTCGTTAGACTCCTGGAGCAGGCCTTTTGATTTTGCCCAGTCACGCGGATCATCGTTGAGCTCCTCTTGCCAAAAATCGGCCAGAACCTGCTTTGCGTTGGTCGAGCTTAGTTCACCTGATCCGACCATCTTCCCAACGGCGGCGAGTACATCTGGCGTCACGGCAACCTCAGACAGGCTTAGCGGCCGCTCTGCTTCCAGGCGGACTCTATCGCCGTTCAACCAGTTAAGTGCGAATCTTCCTTGCGAGGGATCTATTGTTATAACTTCATGCCAGATCATAGCCGCTTCCGGATCGGCGACTAAAACTTCTGATTCTTTTTCGGGCAACTTGGCCGCAGCCAGTTCCGATCGGAGATCGTTAGGCAGTAGCCCCAGCTCGTTACGTTGAGCTTCAATCATGGCTGTTGTGATCACGAGCGGCGGTAGATCCGGCTCGGGGAAGTAGCGATACTCATCGGCATCCTCTTTACTACGCATGGAATAAGTCTCGCCCTTGTCGTCGTTCCAGCCGCGCGTCTCCTGCTTAATGCGCTCGCCGCCTTCGACCATAACGATCTGACGGCGAGTCTCATGCTCTACGGCGCGTTCGATGGCCTTAAAGGAGTTTAGGTTCTTGGTCTCGGTACGAGTGCCATACTCCTTGGCGCCGATTTTCCTGACGCTGACATTCACGTCAAACCGCATATTGCCGTAGTAGAGGTTGGCGTCACTCACGCCCACGTAACGCACGATATTGTAGAGCTCCTGAGCGTAGGCCTTAGCCTCCGCGGCACTGCGCATATCGGGCTCGCTGACGATTTCGACCAGTGGCGTTTCGGCCCGGTTTAAGTCGACCAGAGAGTAATCGGCGCCCTCGGGATGAGTCAATTTACCGGCGTCGCCTTCGAGATGGGCACGGGTGATGCCAATCTTTATCGTCTTACCACCTAACGGGAACTCCACGTAGCCTGGGCCAATGATTGGCTCATCAAACTGGGTAATCTGATAACCCTTGGGTGAGTCGGGATAGAAGTAGTTCTTGCGATCGAACTTAGTGTGGTAATTCTCCGGATAGGTCGCGTTTAAGGCTTGGCCTAGCCGTAAGGCCAGCTCCACCGCGCGCTTATTTAAAACCGGCAAGGTACCAGGCAATCCCAGACAGACCTCACAGACGTGCGTGTTTGGCTCGGCCTCACGCGAGTCATTATCGCAGCCGCAGAATAGCTTTGATTTGGTGGCCAGCTGAACATGGCACTCGATGCCAATAACGACCTCATATTTATCTCGGATGGTTGGGTTCAAATTACTTCCTTAAAGTTGCAATTAAGCGCGACTCGTCGATAAACAGATCGAGCGCGTCGTTAATGGTCGGGATAATGATGTCACAGACTTGCAGAGTATCGACGTGTACGCCTTCGGCTTGCAGGGTGACAATTCCCAGTTTAACCGTCTTCATTAGCTCGAGGTCAATTCGACCGTTGCCGATAGACGCAGCCGTCTCGGGATCGTAGTTCTGCGCATTAGCAGCTTTTTCGGCAGCATTCTTCGCTAGCGTCCAGTCAATACCAAGCTCGGCGGCCAGATCATCGGCGTCGTTACGAGTATTGCCGGTGAAGAAGATGATGCGATACCCCAGTTCCTTAAGCTTATTAATGCGCTCATGGACGCCCTCGACCAGCTGCCCGCCAACCGACAATGTTCCGTTCAGATCAAGAATAATGGTCTTTATTTCGAGTTCGCCCACTCCTGGGATCTGGAATTTCATGAAAATATGGCCTCTTTTAAGTTAACTTCAGTTGCTCTAACGTTACCCTGAGCTATGCCACAATGCCATCCTGAACTTCTGCGATGTCACCTTGAGCCCGTCGAAGGGCCTGACGAGGAATGGCAGGTCCCTCGACCTTGCTCGGGATGACATTTGCGAAGTAACCCCCGTTGTCACCCTGATCAAATCCAGTCCCACCTGGTCCGGCAACAATTACAATGTCATCCTGCTTACTCTCATTGTCACCCTGAGCGAAGTCGAAGGGCCTGTCGAGTAAATTTTGCCAATGTGGATTCAGCTGCTCTATCAAAGCAATCTTCTTGCTCCGACGCCAGCCCTTAAGCTGCTTCTCGCGGGCAATTGCATCTAGAATATTAGTAGTCTCTTCGAAATATATCAGCGTATTGATATTATACTTAGCGGTAAAGCTATTTGGTGAAAACAAGGCATGCTCATACATCCGACGAACAAGGTCATTGGTTACGCCGATATAGAGCGTCTCGTTATGATTGGTTGCAATATAGACGAAATATCGTTTCATTGGACAGCTCCCTCGACTTCGCTCGGGATGACAGCTTGGGGAATGATCCCAAATCGAGTTTGGGATGACACTGAGATCGTTTGATACTTGATCATCGTGAGGATCCCTCGACTTCGCTCGGGATGACAAATTGGGGAAAGATCCTAAACCAAGTTTGGGATGACCAATTAATGAAGCTGATCTGCGTCATCACAGTGCCCTCAAATCTTTTAAACCGCGCTCAAAATCGCGCAGGGCCTCGTTGGCCTGGCTGGGGACTAAGTCAAAGCCGATGTCGTGAGCCAGCGAGTTGCGCAGTTTGTGAGCGCGCCAGACTCCGTCACGGTTGGACAGATCACGCTGGGCCACCTTGAGCCGGTCGGCAAAGGTCTCGCCCGGGTAGCCGAGCTGCTTCATAACGTGGTCAAAGAGTTTATCGGCATCGGATAGCGCACCCTTAAGACCCGCTGCCCCCGCGTGGCTAGCTGCCATGATGGCCTCCCAGCGAGCGCGCGTCTCGCTCATGCTCATAGTACTGCGTCCGCGCCTGCCACTAGGGCGCCCTTTACGTTTGGGGCTGGCGCCGAGCACTACGGCATAGAGCAAGCCACCGGCGATGAGTGCGACGATGAGAAAATTAAGCACGTGTCCGCCAGTCGCCGATGACCGCTTCAACGGTAACGGCCGTAGCCATTAAGCTGCGTTCGGCGCGCTGGGGAGCGATGAGCTGGACCCCCACGGGCAGGCCATCCACCGTACCGAGTGGCAACGAGATTGCCGGCACACCGGTCAGATTTACCGCGACCGTCATGACATCTTCCAGATAAAGCGCCAACGGATCGTTACTCTTAGAACCGAGCGGGAAGGCCGGTCCGGGGGTCGTGGAGCCAATGAGAATATCAAACTGGGTAAAGGCCTGGTTAAACTCCTCGATGAGCTTGGTGCGGACCCGCTGCGCACGCTTGTAGTAGGCATCGTAGTAGCCGCTGGAGAGTACATAAGTGCCAATGAGAATACGCCGCTTGGCCTCGGCGCCAAAGCCCTCCTCGCGGCTCAGGCGATAGGTCTCATCCAGGTCACGGGCCTTAGTTGAGCTATGGCCATACTTGACGCCGTCGTAGCGGGCGAGGTTACTTGATACCTCGGCCGGCACCAGAATGTAGTAGGCAGCCAGAGCCAATTCCACAGCCGGTACGCTCACCTCGTGTACCTCGGCGCCGCGGCTCTTGAGCTGTTCGACAAGCTCTAATATATGCCTCTTAATTTCAATGTTTAGCCCAGCACCGAGATACTCCTTAATGAGGCCGAACTTTAACCCGGTCAGCGAGCCGGTGGCATCCAGATAGCCTTGCTTGTCACGCTCAATTGTCGTTGCGTCAGAGGCGTCGGGTCCGGCCATTACGTCAAGAACAATAGTAGCATCGGCAGCGCAATTGGTAATTGGGCCTAAGACGTCGGCGGAGCTTGCCATTGCCACTACACCGGTGCGAGGAATAAGGCCGTAGGTCGGTTTTAAGCCAACGACGCCACAGAAGGCGGCGGGCTGACGGATCGATCCGCCGGTATCGCTACCCACCGCAAAGACGGCTTGTCCCAAGGCCACACTGGCTGCCGAGCCGCCGGAGCTGCCACCCGGGACGCGCGTGGGGTCGACCGGGTTCTTGGTGGGGCCAAAGTCCGAGTTCTCGGTCGAGGTACCGTGGGCAAAGGCATCGAGGTTAGCCTTAGCTACTAGTATCGCACCGGCCGCCTCGAGACGATCGATGGCCACGCTCTGATACGGCGCCTTAAACGGCGCCAGTATGTTGCTGGCGGCCGTAGTGTGGGTGGCAAAGGTGAGGTAATTATCTTTGGCAATAAACGGGATGCCAGCCAGTGGCCCAACCGACTCCCCCGCTTTGATCAGTCCGTCTATAGCCTCAGCGCGTGCCAGTGCCTCGGGATTTAGCTCAAGTATCGCGTGGTAGCTAGTCGTCTCCTCGATGCGTGCGAGAGCCGACTGCACGAGATCGACCGCCGTTAGCTTTCCCGAGGCCACCTGGGCGGCTAGTTCCGCTATGGGACGCCTTAGATCAACCATTCTGCACTCGTTTAACGACAATGAAGCCGTCTTTCTGTGCGGGAGCATTGGCCAGTAACGTGGTGCGATCCATGCTGGGCTTCACCACATCCTCGCGCCAGACATCGACCAGCCCGGTGACCTGATCGGTGGGCTCCACGCCTTCAATATCCACGGCCGCCAGCTGCGTCACAAATTCGACGATCCGCCCCAGCTCCACCGCCATCTGGGCCGTCTCATCGGCCGAGAGACCAAGGCGGGCCAGCTTGGCGATTCGCTCTACTTCGGTTGTACCGATTTTAGACATGAGCTAAGTATACGAGTTTGAGCGTAGATCTGCCAACCTAAGCCCCCTATTATAGTCGAGCACTAACGTCGGCAAATGGAAAACCGCCACCAAATATCTTGGTGGCGGTGATCCTTACGCAGGGTCAGACCGCTGGCGGCGTGAAAGCCTCAGCGTAGTCGTGGTTGTAGGTCGGTCGCTCGAACGGTGTCGGACGAGCCGGGACCGGCGGGAACTCTCGCAGCGTTGCCAGATCGAGACCGAAGGCCTCGGCTACCTCCTCGCGACTGCGGACGGCCTCGAGCTCGTCCCAGTTGTGCTGGTTTGAGAACGGCACGTAGTTTGAGACACCTTTCTGGTAGCTGATCTCGTACGGCGAACCCTTGACCCACTCGTTGAGGTCATCGTAGGTGCCGGTGGCGAAACCACGGTAGTGGTAATCGTAGTACTCGGCCTTGACGAAGGTGAAGGTGCCGGCGATCTGCTGAGCGAGGAGCTTCTCGGTACCAACGTAGGTATCGTGCTCCTGCCAGAACTTCGCTCGAGCCTCACAGGCCTCGACGGCCGCTTCGGTGAGGATCGTTCCGACTCCGTTGTTGGAGGATCCTCGATATAGCTGTGTGGTCATGCGGGACTCCTTGTCCTCTGTTCCACTACACGGTGCAGTGGGATTTGGGTCGTTCGAGTCGGGCGGGAATGCGTAAGTATGTAAAGAACTCTCAGGTTGAGAGATAAGTAGTAATATACTACATTATTAGCTCTTTGTCAATCTTATTGCACGCAGTAGAGCGGGCAGAGTAGAAGCGGTCCACCAGGCCCACCGCCGCAGGTGCCACAGCCGATGGGGCTTGGTACGGGGCTTGGAAGTGGCTTAGGTGTAGGGAAAACGATCGGTGTGGGGGTCGGCGCGTCGGCTGGCGTCGGCTCTGGCGTTACTTCGACTGGGACGGCCGATGACGTTGGCGTAGTTATAGGTAATACATCTGGAGCATGTGTCGGTACTGGCGCAGTCTCAACGGCAAGAACCTGGCCGGTCGGTAATGGGGCAACCAATGAGGCCGCAGGAGGAGCGGTCGCTGGAAGGACCGCCGAAACACGCGTAATTGGGGCGGTAAAGACCATAAATACCCAGGCCAGGCAGGCCGCACTACCAACTAGGCTTGAGATCACGATTTTACGCACCATTTTAATACCAGCTTATGCCGCCATCTTACGCCAATTGGTCTCGTGAGCAAGCACAAGCTAAATCAGGGTCATGATAACTTGTAAATGGTCATGGCCGGGATGAGTGAGGATACCCGAGTCTATTTACCGACGAAGTGAGCGAGGATGCCGGTTGCTAGAACGATACCCACTAAGTGGTAGCCTTGGTCGATGACATATAGCTTGATCGAGCTATTCTGAAACGAGCGGTTCACCAGAGCGCTGGTAGCTACAAAGCCGAGCCAGATTTTGGCACCCAGGAACGCACCGCGCATGAAGCCGAAGGTGCCGGTGCGATGGACTAGATAAGCATCGACAAATACCAGTACCACCATGCATAGAAACGTGATGACCATGGCGCTTTGAGCGTTTGCACCCATATCGCCGGTCTTTCGTCCTAGCTCAGCTGCCCACTGCTTAGCGAACATCACGGGCGAGTACCAGACCGCTCCAATAGCAAAGTAGACGACGGCCGCGAGCAGAACCCACCAGATAGACACGTCCCAGACAGTCATTGTATGACTCCATCATTAATAGCTTAAGCGTAGCACTACAGCGCCAAAAAGCCAGAAGACCCGCCGGCTGGCAGGTCTTCTTAATTAGCATCTCTGATTAGACGGAGGCGACGGCAACGTCGCGGCCGGCTTTTAACGTCTCGGCCCACCACTCTAGTGAGCGTAAGACGTTATCGAGGGCCAGCTGAGGGCCATACGGCCGGTTCTTGGCCTCATCGGAGATGGTGCCGTCCTCGGCTAAGATTGCACTCGCACCGATTAGTGCGACATGCTCGGGCATTACCGCAGCACCTGACTCATTGGCGATTAGCTTCAGCTGCTCGGCAGCACGCGCCCCACCGACCGTACCGTGCGACACTATGGTGAGCGGTTTGCGGGCCAGCTCAGTGGTCACGTAGTCGAAGCCGTCCTTTAAGACGCCCGCTATCGAGTGGTTATACTCAGGAGTTACCACCACATAGCCATCACTCTCGGCCAGCTTGGCCAGCCACCGGGCCACCTCTGGCTCCGGCTGGCGATTCGGATTGTAACGCGGGCTCACCGGCTCGTTAAAGTGTGGCAGGTTATAGTCAGCCATATCCACTAGCTCAACCTCAAAGTTCTCATTCTGCGCCGCTGTGTTAACCACCCAGCTGGCCACTCGCTCACTGATGCGGCCGGGTCGTGTTGCTCCTAGAATTACCTGAATCTTCATTATCCACTCCTTTGGTTTACTATAATTAGTATAGTAAATAGTACTATACTTTGTAAAGTGCTATAATGGCGGCTATGACTGAAATCAGCTGCGGCATCACCAAGGCGCTCGAGATAATCGGGGGCAAATGGACGCTCCTCATTGTGCGTGACTTACTCGAGGGTGCGCGCCGCTTT
>JBBRTP010000030.1:0-8409 GCA_038244255.1 Candidatus Saccharimonadia bacterium | reverse complement strand
TTGGCTCAATAATTGAGGTGATTCCAGATATGACGGTGTCCACTTCGGCCTCATAGAAGCCAGCTAGCTTAAGTAGGATCTCATCGATTTGACCCGTCTCCTCACCGACCGCTAACATCTGCCCCACAATAGCCGGGAAGTTCTTCGATTCGCGGATCGGCTCACTCATCGGCCGGCCGTTCTTGACACGCTGGGCCACTATGGCAAGTTCATCGCGGTAGACGCTATTACCGAGGGCGCTCTTGGTTGCGTTAATGGCGTCTAGTACCGAGATGCCCGACGCCATGAGCGAACCAAAGGTGCGGGCAAATCGGGCGATGTTGACCTTCACCAGAATGGGGCCGAGAATCGGCGCCTTGAGCATCAGGCGATCGACGGTGCGCCTTCCGTTTTCGGTACGATGCCATTGGAAGAAGACGACCGCCAGTGCGATGCCGCCGATGATGATGAGATACCAAGAGTGAACTAAAAAGTGAGACAGCCAGAGCATGATCTTGGTGTAAATGGGTAGGCTGGCACCGGCGTCCTCGAAGATACTCGATAGCTTTGGTACGATGACGGTCATCAAAAAGAAGAAGGCGCTCACGGTGGCCACGGTGATGACGGCGGGGTAGATCATGGCGCTCCGGACCTTACTCACAATTTCGGCATCTTTCTCTTGTTGAGTGGCCAAGCGGTCGAGTACCTGGTCGAGGATTCCCCCGGTCTCACCGGCTTTTACCATGTTTACGTACACGTTGTTAAAGACCTCGGGGTGCCCAGACAAGGCATTGGCTAGGGTCGAGCCGCCCTCAACCTGCTTGGAGACTTCGGCCACCACACTGGTGAGTTTTTTAGACTCACTCTGCTGTTTTAAGATATTTAGTGATTGTACGATGGGTACACCAGCGTTAATCATGGTGGCAAACTGCCGGCTAAAGACCACTTTATCTTGTAGCTTAACGTGTCCCCCACCGGTTAGCTTGGTGAGGATATCATCGATGGAGGTCTTGCCGGCGGCTGAAACCTCTTTTACTAAAATTGGTGAGAGTCCCTTCTCAATAAGGCCGGCCGTAGCGGCGGCGCGATCGGGCGCAAAGACATTGCCTTTGGCGATTACTCCGGACTTATCTCGAGCACTGTAGGTGAAGTTTGCCATTATTCTCGCGTCACCCGTAAGATCTCCTCAATCGTCGTACGGCCCATTAATGCTTTCACAAAGCCGTCTTGCTGCATAGTCAGCATGCCATCACGAATAGCTTGTACCTGAATATCATCGGCCGTAGCGTGCCCCACGATGAGCTTAGAGATGGCATCATTGACCTCGAGTACCTCATAAATACCCATTCGACCCTGGAAACCAGCGCCGCCACAGGCTTCACAACCAGGACCGGCTTTGTAGAGCAGGAACTGCCCGCCTTTTAAGTGGGCGGGGTCGGGTGCGGCAGCCGGTGCGGCCGGGGCCTCGGGCACCGGTGCGGGGTTCTCAGTAGAGGCTGAAATAACCTTTCTGGCATCATCAGCCGAACGATTGATGATGTTGGGGTCGGCCGCGATCTTATCGAGAATACTCTTGGCCGTCTCAATCATATCGTGGGGTGGGTTTATGACTTTGCCCTTCTTATGCTCGGTGGGGGCAATATCGGGCTCCTTGGGCAATTCACTAGCCACCGGCGCAATCGTTGGCGGCTCCTCGACCACGCCCGTCTTCATTTCGTTAAAGTGCTTTAAAGCAACGTCGAGCTGGAAGTCTCGTTTAATGTTTATTAATTCGTTGCCTTCGGGTATGAAGCTGGTGCGACAGGTAGGGCAGAGTCGGCGCACCAGACGCTGGCCGATCACCGTATTTACAGTACTAGCAATAAGAAACGGCTCAATTCCCATATCCAGCAGGCGGGGGAGCGTGGTTGCGGCATTGTTGGTGTGGAGAGTCGAGAGCACAACGTGCCCGGTCAGGGCCGCCTGCACCGCCAAGTCGGCCGTCTCGCCATCGCGAATCTCACCCACCATGATGATGTTGGGGTCCTGGCGCAACAGCGCTCGAAGACCCGAGGCAAAGGTCATACCAGCCTTGGGGTTTACCTGTGTCTGATTGACGCCGGTGACACGGTACTCAACCGGATCTTCTACCGTCGAGATATTCACTCCGGCCGTGTTTAGCAGTGAGAGTACCGAATAAAGGGTAGTCGACTTACCCGAGCCGGTCGGACCGGTCACTAGTGTCATACCGTGCGGCTTGTGCAGGTTGCGGCCGATGATCTCCAGGCTGCGACCCTCAAAGCCTAGCTCCTCGAGGGTGAGCGCCCGCGCCGATTCGTCTAAGATACGCATTACGACCTTTTCGCCGTCCATGATGGGTAGAGTAGAGACTCGCAGGGCGACCTGGCGTTGACCCATACTGAACTTAAAGCGACCATCCTGGGGCACGCGGTGCTCATCGATCTTAAGATTGGCTAAAATCTTAATACGTGAAATCACGGCCGCTAAGATCGGTTTGGGTAGGGTCATCGTCTCGCGCAAGACGCCGTCGATGCGGTAGCGGACCTGTACAATGGCCTCACGTGGTTCGATATGAATATCAGACGCCCGGGACTTGATGGCGTACTCTAAGATGACGTTCACGGTCTTAGCAATCGGGGCGTCTTCGGCCAAATCCTTGGCCGAGACCTTCTCTTCCTCGGCAGCATCGGCGGAGGAGTCCTTGATGGCTTTAGTTATCTCGCTAGATATCTCGCCCTTGTACTGGTCGATGGCCGCCAACACGTCACTAGGAGTGGCGATATAAATCTTGAGTTTTCCACCAACCTGTTTCGTAATAAAGTCAGCCGCCTGAAAGTCCTCCGGATCGGCCATCGCAATCTGAAGTTGTGTCTCCTCTACGCCAAAGAGCACGGCCTGGTACTTACGGGCGATTCGCTCCGGGATCTTCATCAGGATGTCGCGCGGAATCTTGATGTCGCCAAGCTCCACGTAGGGTACATCGATACTGGCGGCGTAGAGCTTAGTGAGTTCTTTTTCGCTTAACAGCTTCTTTTTGAGCACGGCAGTCTGGAGGGTTTCGCCGGAACCTTCCTTGGGTGTTGCCTCGCTTAAGGCCGACTCTTTGATCTGGCCGGGGCCAAGCAGCAGCTTTTTTAACTCACCATCAGATATGCGCATAGTCAGTTTTATTGTAGCATAAGCATGATATCTAACGAGTAAACGCGATGGATCAACAGGCCCTCAAACGGCGCGCCCATGATGTGCTACGGCTAAATAGTCATGGTAGCTGGACCACGCCCGCACCTGGCTACTATCCGCACCAGTGGCTCTGGGACTCGTGCTTTATTGCGCTCGGACTGGCGCGGGTCGATCCGGCCTTGGCAGCGCATGAGCTCGTGGGGCTTACCAGGGGTCAGTGGTCCAATGGCATGATGCCTCATATGATCTATAGCCGTGGTTGGCCGCAACGGCTCGAGGCACGGCTCTGGGCGCGCAGTCAGCTCGCCCCCTTACGCCACCGGACGTCCGACATCACTCAGCCGCCGGTGTTAGCCATTGCGGTCGAGCGTGTGGCGGCCAGCTTGCCGGGCCGCGAGCGGGGGCCATTTCTTGCTCTGATGCTGCCCGTAGTTGTACGTTTTCACGAGTGGCTCTATCGTGAACGCGATCCTGAGGGGACTGGCCTGGTGGCGCTTATTCATTCCTGGGAGTCCGGTATGGATGACTCGCCGCCTTGGGGTTATGCCTTACGTGAATTACCGCGGGTCGATCCGCAGTGGAAGTTTATCCACAATATGACTAATCGCGATGAGCGGGCGACTGATGTCGACGCGCAGCGCATGATGGGCTTGGTACAGGTGATTAACCGGGCTGAGGCCGATAATGACGTACTTTACCGCACCTCGCCGGTGTTGGTGCGGGATGTAAGTTTTAACTCTATTCTGGCCGCAGCCGGGGAGTCGCTCGCGCGAGTGGCCGACGAGGTCGGTTATGATCTTCCCGAAAAATTAGTGGAAAACCACGCACGTACCCGTCGGGCGCTTGAGACCCTCTGGGACGAAGAATCCAAGCAGTACTACTCATTTGATGTTCGCATGAACCGTCTCATCGATATCCCCACGGTCGCTACCTTTATGCCACTCTACGCCGGGTCCGCCTCGCCAGAGCGGGCCGAGGAACTACGACGACTGCTGGTTGACCCGACGGCCTTCGGGTCGATCCACCCCATTCCGTCAGTACCCTTAGGCGACCCGGCCTTCCAGCGCCGTCGCTACTGGAGCGGACCGAGCTGGATTAATATGAACTGGTTTGTCATTCGCGGCCTCGAGCGCTACGATTTTTACGAAGAGGCCGAGTGGCTGCGTCTACGCACGTTGGGCGTGGTCGATACAAATGGCTTCCGCGAGTATTACGACCCAATCTCGGGCGAGGGTCTCGGCGCACACGACTTCGCCTGGACGGCGGCGTTGGTGTTGGATTTGCTCGGCTAAAGAAGTAGCTGAAAAAACTATTGCATTTCGGTTTTTGTTCGTCTATCTTATAGAAACAGTTCGTGAGGGTGTCCGAAATGATGATGAAAGGGGACCTCACGATGCGACTTCGCGCTGCTATTCTTATTGGCTTACTGACCGGTCACATTATCGGCTGGCTGGCGTTGCCCACACCGGCTTTCGCTGTTAGCTCATCGGTGGTCATTAGTGAACTACAGACCGGTGGTGTCGGTAGTGGTCACGCCGGCGATGAGTTTATCGAACTCTACAATCCGTCGGCCGCCGACATTTCGCTAGAGAAGTGGACGCTTAAGTACCGATCAACCTCAGCCAGCGATTGCGCCACCGGCTGGGCTACCAAATACACGTTTCCCCAAGTCACGATTAAGAGCTACGGGTACTTTCTGGTGGCAGCCACTGGCTACCTTACCAAAGCTGATGCGCGGTATAGTGCTGGGCTTTCGAGCACGGCCGGGGCGATTCGACTGATCGATAATAACGTACAGGTGATTGATACGTTGGGCTGGGGAACCGTGAGCGTCTGCGCCGAGGGTGGCTTTGCGGTGGCACCGGGTGATGGCCGGAGCCTGGAGCGGCGTCCAGGAGTAGATGACGAAACAGGCGGTAACGCGACCGATTCCGATGACAACGCCGCTGACTTTATCGTCCGTGTTGTACCCCAGCCCCAGGATGCGACTTCACCCATCGAAACACCCGCCGATCAGTCACAGTACTCGCCCGCAGCCGTCACGTATCTGCCACTCGAGATTACGGAGGCACTCGTCGATCCGGTCTCGCCCCACACAGATACTCATGACGAGTACATCGAGCTTCGTAATGCCAATGCTCAACCGATTCAGGTAAATAATTATGTATTAAAGGTGGGAACGGCTAGCTTTCATCTACCACCCGCGGTGTTACTGCCCGATAGTTATCTAGTGGTGAGTTCAGCCGATTCACACCTCACCTTAGCCAATGACGGCGGGATAATACAGCTGTTCGATCCGATCGGTGAGCTACTCGACAGCAGTGCCCCCTGGACCACGGCGGTACCCGGAGCCACCTGGGCACTCTTTCCGGACGGTTGGGCATGGACCGCCACCTCGACCGCAGGAGCCCAAAATATCTTTACTGATACGAGTACGCCAGATGTTAGCCCCTCACCGTCACCTTCGCCCGCTTCAGAGGGAGTTACACCCACGCCGATAAATTACCTGCCACTGCAGATCAATGAACTGTTACCGGATCCGGCCTCGCCTGCTACCGATGCTACCGATGAATTTGTGGAGCTGTATAACCCCAATTCCGAGTCCGTCAATATCGCCGGTTATATTGTGAAGACCGGCAGTGCGCTCGGCAATAAGGTGGTTTTGCCACAGGCAATAATCGCCCCAGGAGCCTATCTGTCGGTAACTTCGGGTGACACCAGCCTTACGCTTGCCAACGCTGGCTCGAGTGTCGCGCTCTTTGACCCGGCCGGCGTACAGCTGGGCGCGACCATCGTATACACGACAGCCCTCACTGGGGACGCTTGGGCAATCGGTTCTGATGGCTGGACCTGGACCACCACACCTACACCGAGCGCACCGAACATCATCACCGTTCCAGTTAGTAAGGTGGTCACGGCAGCTGGTGGCGTAACGACGCCCACGCCCAAGCCCTCCAAGTCGCCCAAGGCGGCCAAGGTGGCTAAGGTGAAGGCCGCGTCCGTTAAGGCTATCAGCACCAAGAAAGTTGCCACTAAAAAGACGAGTAGCCCTGCCAAAGTCTTGGCCGACGCACGAGTACCGCACGAGTCCTGGTTGCTCTTTGCGCTAGCCGGCCTTACCATTGGCTATATTGTCTATGAATTCAGATATGACCTACGAAACTACTACCACAGACTCCGAGGCTACCCAGCGTCTGGGGGCGACACTGGCCAGACACCTTAAGGGCGGCGAGACGATAGAGCTGGCCAGCGACTTAGGTGGTGGCAAGACGACGTTCGTTCAGGGACTTGTTAAGAGCCTGGGTTATTCCGGCAGCGTCACTAGCCCGACTTTCACGCTAAGTAATATATATAAGTTGCCGTCTGGTCTGGAGGTGCATCACTATGATCTCTACCGCCTCGGTGAGAGTGGTGTCGTGGGCGAGGAGCTGGCCGAGGATATCGCTGACCGCCAGATGGTTACCGTCATAGAATGGGCAGGTGTTGCCAGTCACGAGCTGCCGGTCGATCGGCTACGCCTCGACATCGAGGTTATGGGTGAGTTTGATCGAACAATAAAGCTAACCAGTGGCGGTCCAATCTCGTATCGTGTACTAATGGGAGTGCAAGATGATCTTAGCCATTAAAACCGACGGACCTATAACCGAAATGTGGCTACTGGCACCGAGCCAGACTCCGGCTGAAGCATCGCTCGTTTGGGAGAGTGGCCGCGAACTCTCCGATGAGCTGCTCACCCAGATATCGCGTCTACTAAATGAAGGTAATCACTCGACCTTCGATCTCTCGGGCATTGTTGTCTATAGTGGACCCGGCTCCTTCACGTCTCTGCGCATCGGTCATACCGTAGCCAACGCTCTAGCGGATAGCCTGTCTATTCCGGTGGTTGGAGTACGCGGCGATGATTGGCTTACTAGTGGAATAAAGGCTCTGATAAAGGCTAAATCCGGTAAGCCCGCACTGCCATTCTATGGTGCCGAGGCCAATATTACGCGCCCCAAGGCTTGATTTTGCCGCTCCGTTAACGTTTAATAGAGACGTTTACTTATATATTTTGTGATTTCGGCCTAGCTCCTAATTATTTCAGTTTTTCGCTTCCGTAGGCCACTTTAAAGGTTTTCTTCATGTATATCGCAGCAATTGTCGCCGTCCTGGTGGGTGGAGCGGCCGGCTATTCATACAATATTGTCGTAGGGCGACTACGCACCAACTCAGCTGAGGCAAAGGCCAAGCAGCTCCTTGATGATGCCCGTGCTAAGGCTAAGGAGACTACATTAGAAGCCAAGGCCGAGGCCTTAAAGATTGGTGAAGGGGCCAAGCGTGAGGAGTCTGAGCGTCGCCAGCAGTTAAGCGAAATGGAGAAGCAGCTCATTAAGCGCCAGTCCAATGTGGATCAGAAGCTAGAAGAGCTCGATACTCGTTCCGAGCGCTTGCGCAAGCATGAGACCGATCTCGATGCGCTCAAAGATGAGTTGCGCGCAATACGCGTGAAGCAGCAGGATAATCTGGAGAAAATTGCCGGCCTGAGCAAGGAAGATGCGCGCGCTAAACTACTACAGATGACCGAAAAAGATATGAAAGCAGATCTGGTAAAGCTGATCGAGAAGATGCAGGCCGATGCCCAAGCCGATGCCGAAGATCGCGCTAAGATCGTAGTGGCAACAGCCATGGAGCGCATCGCGTCCGACCAGACGGCCGAGCGAACTATCACGACCGTTCCCCTACCGAGCGACGAGCTGAAGGGACGCATCATTGGTAAGGAGGGGCGTAATATTCAGGCGCTAGAGCGGGCGACTGGCGTTGATGTAATTATTGATGAGACGCCTGGCGCCATTGTGCTGTCTAGCTTTGACCCGATGCGCCGCCAGGTGGCCCGCGTGGCGCTGGAGAAACTCTTATCCGATGGCCGTATTCATCCGGGTCGCATCGAAGAGGTGGTAGCTAAAGCCCAATCCGAGGTTGATAAGATGGTGCGTGATGCCGGCGAGAAGGCGCTTAAGGAGACCGGCGTGGTAGGCGTGCCACCGGAGCTCGTAACCTTGCTCGGCCAGCTCAAGTTCCGCACTAGCTTCTCGCAAAATGTTCTAAAACACTCCATTGAGATGAGCCACCTGGCCGGTATGATCGCCAAAGACATAGGGGCCGACGTGCGCGTCTGTAAGACCGCCGCTCTGCTGCATGATATCGGTAAGGCCGTGACGCACGAGATTGAGGGAGGCCACCACCATATCGGCGGCCAGCTGGCCCAGCAGT
>JBBRTP010000029.1:0-8421 GCA_038244255.1 Candidatus Saccharimonadia bacterium | reverse complement strand
GCCGAAGCCGCATACGGCCTATATACTACAGATATGTTTTCCAAGCGCATCGCAATTGATCTGGGTACCGCAAACTTGCTCGTATACATCCCCAAACGGGGCATTGTGGTCAACGAACCGAGTGTAGTGGCCATTGATGATCAGAATAAGATTGTGGCCATTGGCGCTGAGGCCAAGGAGATGCTTGGTCGTACGCCCGATAACATTGTGGCGTCTCGTCCGCTTCAGAACGGCGTAATTGCGGACTACCGTATCACCTCAGCCATGATTCGCCACTATATCGCAAAAGTCAGCGGCGGATTTCGCCTAAGTCGCCCGGACGTCATGATTTGCGTGCCAGCCGGCGCCACCTCCACCGAGCGTCGTGCGGTCATCGATGCCACGCTTGCCGCCGGCGCTCGTGCTGCCTATATCATCACCGAGCCGGTCGCCGCGGCAATTGGCGCCGGTATCCCCATTGCATCTGCTGCTGGCAATATGGTAGTCGACATCGGCGGCGGCACCACTGAGATCGCAATCCTCTCGCTCGGTGGCGTAGTGGCCCAGCACAGTATCCGCGTGGGCGGTAATCGCCTCGATAACGCCATAGCCGACTACATTCGCCGCACCTATGGCCTAGCTATCGGTGAGCGCACCGCCGAGGTCATCAAGCAGCAGCTGGGTACCGCGCTCATGCTGACTCGAGATAAGGGTATGGAGATCCGAGGGCGTGATATCATCGCCGGACTGCCCAAGACCATTACGATTCATGCCAATGAGATCAGCGGTGCACTTACTAGCGAACTCGAAAAGATCATTCAGGCAATCCGTGTGGTCCTTGAGCAGACGCCACCCGAGCTCTCCAGCGATATTATCGATCGCGGCATGGTTTTAACTGGTGGGGGAGCGCTTTTGCAGAATCTCGACAAGATGCTCACCCAAGTCACCGGCGTTCCCTGTGTGGTAGCCGAAGAGCCGTTGCTCTGCGTGGTACGGGGTACCGGGATTGCCCTCGATAACCTCGAGGAATACAAACGGAGCCTCGTCGCGGTCAAATGAGCACTCGTCGCCTGACCAATCTCATCCAGTGGGGTCTCATCGTGCTGGTGGCCGTGATGCCGTTTCACGCCTTTTTGAGTGTTTACCTGGGCAGTCTGAGCGGCCACGAGTCCATTATCCAAGCGTGGAAAGAGGTGCTGCTAGCGATTCTCGCCGCCGCCGCAATCTGGCTACTCATAATCGATGAGAAGCGGCGCGACCGACTGCGTAATCCACTCGGGTATTTGCTTGCCGTCCTCGTTGTTCTTGCTATCGTCTTAACACTTACTCGCCATGTCACCACAAGTGGACTCGTCTTTGGCGCCAAGACCGATCTTGAGTTCATCTTGGCCCTGGTGCTCGCCTGGCTGGTCGGGGATACACGTTTCCTTCACCGGCTAGTGGTCGTAGTGATGATAGGAGCGGCGGCGGTGATTGGATTTGGACTACTCGAGACCTTCGTACTACCGGCCAACTTCTTGACCCACTTTGGTTACGGGCCTCACACCATCGCGCCGTACCAGACGCTTACGAGCGGCTTTAGAGGCCTGCGTTTTCCCTCAACCCTCGGTGGCGCTAACCAACTGGCCACATATCTCATATTGCCCCTCTGTTTAGCGCTAGCTATTGGCTTACGCCACCAGCGCCGCTATCTGCTCATCATACCGTTTGGCCTCATCGTGCTCTTTGTAACCTATTCTCGCAGCGGCTGGATTGGTGCTATCGTGGCGCTCGCCGTGACTTTAGTTGTGGCTCTACCAAGCCGCCTGCGCCGATCAGTTGCGATCGGCGGCGGCCTGATACTCCTTGCTGCAGCTGGCCTTATCGGCCTAGCCGCCGCCCGTGGTGGCTCATTCCAGTACATCGTCTTACACTCAAGTCTCGCCGGGCACGACGTTTCGGGCTCCGATCTTCAGCACGCCCAATCGCTCAAAAACGGACTCAATCAGCTGGTGAGCACGCCGCTTGGGCATGGCCTCGGCACCGCTGGTCCCGCCACCTTCCACCAGGGAACCACCAATATCATCGAGAACTATTATCTGCAGCTTGGCTATGAGTTGGGCGTCACTGGGCTGGTACTCTTCATTGCCATCGTCGTCCTCCTAATCTGGCGACTCTTTATCGTTGGTGGCGCCTTTGCTATAGCCGTGGCGGCTGCCCTCATTGGCATCTCAATTACAGCGCTAGTACTGCCGGCCTGGACCGATTCATCGACTGCCCTCATCGTCTGGACCCTAGCCGGCGGCATTCTCGGAAAAGCCAATGGGGGTGAACGTGTCTAATTCGGTGTTTAAGCAATTGCCCGTAATGGGCGTCTCGTTCGATGTGGCGACGGTAGCCGAAGCGAACGCCTACATCTGCACGCAGGCGGCCGATCCGACCAGCACGTCATTCTATGTCGTAAAACCTTACTCAGAATTCATCGAACGGGCAATTCGTGACCCTAAGATTCTGACGTACCTCAGCGGTGCCCGTCTCCGCCTAGCGGATGGTATGGCCATCTGCTGGGCCAGCGTCTACTTGTACGGAGGCGGTCACCACTGGTGGCGCATAATATCGACCGGAGCTAACCTCATATTCCATCCCACGAGCGCCTATCAGTTCTTGCCCGAGAAGTTCGCCGGTGCCAACGCCACATGGGACCTCCTAAAACGAGCCGAGGACCATCACCTGCGCGTTTTTCTGATAGGAAGCCCGCGCCATAACGACATCGCAAAAACTGCTAAAGCCATTCTTAACGAACTACCGCAGATTACAATCGCCGGAACTGCTAGCGGAGAGATTGAGGGACTAATGGGCCTTGAGCTCCTGGCAGCGTTAGAAGCGGGTCTGGAGGTCGACACACTAGCCGAGCAGATCGAGCTTGCCCGCGCTGATCTGATACTGGTTGGCATGGGATTCCCGCAGCAGGAGGCGGTGATGGCCCGTCTTGAAGTGCGCCTAAATCACGGTGTCATGGTGGGTGAGGGGGGGACTTTTGATTATCGTAGTTTCGGCGGCCGACAACCGAAAGCTCCGAAATGGATGCAGTCCATTGGCCTAGAGTGGCTCTGGCGACTCATCATCGACCCGCGACGCATCGTCCGTCAACTCGCCATACCGCGATTTATCTGGCAGGTTTGGCATAACCGCTAGCAATAAAACTATTTTCATGAGGTAGCAACCTGTAGTACCATAAGCGTAATAACTCTAGGACAAAGAGCACCAGTGACCTGCTCAAACTGCCAGCGTGAGACTGCGGCTGTATCGATTGGTACCGGCAAGTATTGTGGTGGGTGCGGCGTGCGAGCTGAGCCGGCCGCAAGCGAAGCGTCAGATTCGGCAGTTACAAAGCCTAAGAGTATGGATCTTCGCCCCACTACCAGCAACAAGCCGGCCGGAACGGCGGCTACGGCGATGCATTCACGCGTTACACCCGCCAAAGGTGGCGTACTTGACCTCAGGCAGGCTAAACCTATCAAGATTGCACCGGCCAAGCCAAACTCACATAGCCACACGATCGATCACGCGGCTGCTCGCATCAAACAGGTAACCACGCCCATTAGCCATGTCGCGCCGGCCGTGGTTCACCCCGTTGCCGCCAAGCGTCGCATCGGCCGTTTTGAGGATCGTTTCGAGCAAGCCAAAACGGTGCCTAAGAGCCACCATATCTCCCGCTTTGGCGGCTCGTCTGCTGAACTTCCAGTCAGCACCACACGCCCCGTTGACGGCGCCGCAGCACCGGCTGCCAGCGAGTTGCCGGTGGCCGCCATCACTCACCACGAGGCCTTAACGCTGTTTGTTGAGCGGCTCGAGCAGAAGAGCGAACAAACCATGCGAGCCCCCCGCACCAGCAAATATGCGGCCATCACGGCGGCCGTCCTCATAATGACTGGCTACATCTGGCTCCAAAACTACCCCAAGTTTGCGATTTCGGCCGCGGGCAGTAAGGCCGGACTCAGCGCCTCGCTGCCCGGCTACGTACCCTCAAGCTTCAATTTAAGTAACACCAGTACCGCGCCGGGCTTGGTCACACTTAGTTTTGCTAGTCCCAATCAGAGTCAACCGCTGACCATCGAGCAGCACCGCACCGCCTGGGACACCGGCTCATTACTTGATAATTACGTAGCCAAACAGAGTACCGATTACACGGCCGTGCAAGGTCAAGGTCTGACCATATATCTCTTTAACAAAGATCAGGCGGCCTGGGTCAATCACGGCGTCTGGTACAGCATTGCCGGCGCCACCCAACTATCACGTGATCAGATCTTAAAAATCGCCTACAGCCTCTAGCCGTAGCGTGTCATTCATGGTTAGATTGAGCTACTAATGGGAGCTCAATGATGGAAGATGCCAGCTGGGATCGGATGGTTGATGCCATTGACGCGAGATTTGGCTTGGCTAGCCATGGCCGCACTAAGCGTCCCGTAGCCGAAGGCCACGAGCTCACCGAATCAGTGGCTTTTATCACCTTTGAACGAGATGGCGATATGTACATGCTCGAACGCGTCACCGGACCCGCCATCATCGACCGTAAGACCGTGGGGGCCCGCCGCGCTGGTGCAACCGTCCACTACGAATTCGTCTACGATCCAGACGAAGAGGCCCGTAAGACAATCCTCTATCGAAAAGCGGGTGATGACTGGGAATTGCTCGATCCTTCGGCGCTTCAACTCTAAACAATTTAGCCTCTAATAAGGAATAACCCACAACAATGTCTGTACCCGTACGCGTACGTTTTGCCCCGAGTCCCACCGGCATGCTCCATATTGGCGGCGTCCGATCGGCGCTCTTTAACTGGATCTGGGCGCGCCATACATCTGGCGTCTTCATCTTGCGCATTGAGGACACCGATCGCGCCCGCTACGTACCCGACGCCGTCGATCAGATAACCGCCAGCCTCGATTGGCTCGGACTCACGCCCGATGAGGGTCCAATCCAAGGGGGTAATTATGGCCCTTACGTCCAGTCTGAGCGGCTTGAACTCTATCGCCATTACGCCGAACAACTACTGGCATCGGGCGCACTCTACCCGTGTTGGTGCACTACAGAGCGTCTCGACAGCCTGCGTCAGGCTGCCCAGAAGGCCGGAACAGCCTTTGCCTACGACCGGCACTGTCTTAAGCACCCACAGGCTCTCACCGAGCCCCACGTGCTCCGCTATAAGGTCCCAGCCAATCCGAGCGTCGTTGCCTGGGACGATGAGGTACGTGGCAAGCTCGAATTTAAGACTGCCGATATCGATGATTTTGTCGCACTCAAGTCGGATGGGTACCCCACCTATCACCTAGCCAATGTCGTGGACGACCACCTCATGGAGATCTCGCACGTTCTGCGCGCTGAGGAGTGGATTCCCAGTACCCCCAAGCACCTCCTACTGTTTGCGGCCTTTGGCTGGGAAGCGCCACACTATGCTCATTTACCGCAGGTTCTAGGTAGCGACAAGGCCAAACTATCGAAACGGCACAGCGCCAAATCGGCTCTTGAGTATCGCGACGAAGGCTACCTGCCCGATACCATCATCAATTTCTTAGCTGCCCTCGGCTGGAACGAGGGGAGTGGGTCCACTAAGGAGATTTATAGCCGTCAGGAACTCATCCAAGCCTTTAGCCTCGAGCGCATTCAAAAGAGCCCGGCCGTCTTTGAATCTGACCGACTCGACTGGCTCAACGGTAAGTACATCCGCGAGCTACCCATCGACGAGCTGTTGCCGATACTTGAGCCCTTCTGGCCTAAAGCAGCCGGGGCGTTTGATGACGCGTACCGCGGAGAGGCTTTTGCACTGATTCAGGAGCGGATTAAGCACCTCGACGAATTGCCCGATCTCACCGATTTCTTCTTCACCGACCCCGATCAAAAACTAGTGAAAGCGACGTTACCACTCGACAAAGTCGAACAAGCCACAGCCACCAGCTGGCTCCAGTCTGCTATCGATATTATCGAAAAATCTACTGTCGGGTTCGAGGCGGCAGCCCTGGAAAAGCTGTTTCGAGATGATTACCTCACCACGATTGCCGTGGAAAAGCCAGGTCCCGTCTTCATGGTTTTACGGGTGGCTATCACTGGTAAAACCGCTACCCCAGGCCTTTTCGAGACAATGGCTGTACTAGGCCAAAAAACAGTCGTGAAACGGCTCCAAAACGCCATTTTTGTACTCAAATAATGCTTCGATGTTTGACAAGCTCGTTTCGCTTGGCCTATAGTGCAAACACTTAACGTAAGTGAGGTTATAGATCCATGGCTGTTACTTTTTACGACGTGAAGACTCGCCAGTCCGTAGAGGTTCCGGAGAGCGACGTTTCCAAGACCAAGTACGAGCGCACCACCGCCGCCGGTAAAGTTCAGGTTCGCTACGCCCTTCGCGGCAAGTACCAGGGCCGCAACCTTACCAAGTTCGTTGGTGAGGCCGACTGGCAGGCTTTCAACGGTCCAGTCGAGTAATACTCGCTCCGATCTAATTAAGACCCTTCGGGGTCTTTTTTAGTACCAAAACTTGAGTAAGCATAAGATTTTTACTATAGTTACGGCTATGAGTGATACTCCGCAGCTCGATACTTCAAACTGGTTTAAACGAAATCTAACTTGGTTGCTCTCAGCCGGTGTCATCCTGCTGCTTGGACTCTTGGGTGGCGGGGTGTACCTGCTGCTACAATCACGTCACACACCAGTAGCCACGCGTACTCCTCGGCCATCACCGAGCCCCACGCCGTCACCGACGCCCATCACTAAGGCATCACCTCTTACCGGCCTCCTAGTAACTCCGGCTATCGCAATCCAGCCGGTGGTCGGTGTAGTCATCGAGAACCACCCTGATGCACGGCCGCAGTCGGGCCTCGGTGAAGCCGGTGTGGTATATGAGGCGCTGGCCGAGGGCGGCATCACCCGATTTGAGGCCTTCTTTTTAGACGTCATACCAAAGACGCTAGGTCCGGTCCGGAGCCTCAGGACCTACTTTCTCACCTGGGGGTTGGAATACGCGTCACCAGTGGCTCATGCCGGCGGGAACGCCGATGCACTAGACCTTGTATCACCACTCGGCCTAAAGGACATCAATGGCCTCTACGGCGGCCCAGGGCAGTACTTCTATCGAACAACCGACCGTTATGCCCCACATAACTTCTACACTAGCGGCGACCTGCTGACGAAGGCCCTAGTCAATTATCACTTCAACCAGCCGGCCACTTTCACCCCATCGCCCCGTAAGCCCGATACAGCGGCCGCAACAGCCGATCACCCAAGTATCCATATTGATTTCTCGTATAACGGCTACCAAGTCGACTACAAGTACGTCCCAGCGACTAACGATTACTCACGTATCCTAGCCGGTCAGCCGCACATTGATCGGAATACCGGTGCTCAGATTAAGGTAAAAAACATCGTGGTAGAGTTTACCGCTACTTCATATGGTAAGACTCGTATCGGTGAGGATACCGTCATCATGCAGACTACCGGGCAGGGTAAGGCCATCGTCTTACGCGACGGCACCGCGGTGGTTGGTACCTGGAAAAAGTCCGCCAACGCTAGTCGCACCGAACTACTTGATGCCAATGGCGCGGCCATCCCGCTCGATGCGGGTAATACCTGGTACGAGATTGTACCGACTGGCAATAACGTCAGCTACTAAGTTGACTTTTACATCTCGCTTATGGTAAAAAGGTGGTAGATGAAGGCAAAAACAAAAAGACGTATTCGTCATCTCGTTACCAAAAAGAAGCTCGTCAGCAAGAAGACCTCACGGCACGTACTGCGGACGGCAATTATTGCGCTGGCGACCATCTCCACCGGCTCGTTAGCCTATGCGATTGCCCTAAATAAACCCGTCATTACGGTAGCCGTTAGCAGTGGCACCGATGGGCGCGTACTCACTGCACCAGCTACTCCTACGCCGAGTCTGAGCCAGCTCGTCCAGAGCGGTCGTGGGTCGTGGTACGCACTCGGATTGCCTGCTCCCGACACCCTCACCTGTGCCTCGCGCACCTTCCCCCGTGGCACCTATCTCCACGTCACCGATCTCTATAATAATCACGTTGTCATCTGCCGGGTCAACGACTACGGACCTGAGGCCTGGACTGGCCGTGTTATCGACCTGTCGCGTGGCTCGTTCCGCGCCGTCGATGACCTGGGCCGCGGCACTATTCCAGTGGAGATTCGGATCGCCAGCGGCCAGTCGGGCATCAATCTGCCGATCATCCCCGACGTTAGTAGTATTATTGGCTACTCACTCTGTTACCACCAACACACCGCCCAGTTCTGCGAGGTCCATCGCCAGCTTAACTAAATGAGGACCCGAAGGTCCTCATGAGCAGCTATATAAGTCCAGCTACTTGATAGCGACTAGCTCGATTACGAACGTTAAGGTCGAGTTTGCCGGGATAGATCCATTTGCTTGGGCGCCGTAACCGAGCTCCGGCGGGATCACTAGCG
>JBBRTP010000028.1:0-8461 GCA_038244255.1 Candidatus Saccharimonadia bacterium | reverse complement strand
GGTTCCTCGCTGAAGTTAAAGCTGCTCGCACCGGCTAAAACCTCGTCCGAAGTCAAATACCGCCCTGAATGGCACTACGCCCTTCGGGGCGTGGTTGTGCATAGGCTCATAAAGTTCTAACATCCCGCACAACTCGGAGCCCAAAAACTTATGCTTAAACGAGACTGTACGTAGCCTCATTTTTGGAATACTAAGATTATGAAACAGAAGCGAGTAATACTGGTCCATGGCAAAGGTGGGGAAACGCACACTCAAATGCCATATCAATCTAATTCTGGTATAATTAAATTGTAGGACAGCGGCCAAAAGGCGTCCATTGCGGCTACTTCTAAGGAAGGCCGCATTTTTTGTGGTCAGAAAGGATCACGTTGAGTAATTACTCATATCCTGCAGTAACTTTTGGGGCAAAAAACGAAAACATAACATATCGTTCTATTTCTGCGACGCTGAGTGGCTCATGCCAATACGAAGAAACGGACATGGGCCCATGGGTCGAAACTCATGCACCAGGCGCTGATTACGATTTCGAAACAATCAGCACAGTTGAGGGGAACAACGTTGACAAACTCTTGATTGAATTGATCAAAGACCGTTTCGAAGGGCAAGTAGAGTTTCGTGAATACCTAGAAAACAAGGGCATCACGTACGACTTCTTTTGCTGGTAAGTATCAAGAAAGCGATCCCGCTAGTCGACCAAAGTTCTAACTTCCGACACTACCCGGAGCCGAAGAGTAAGATCTTTGTAATAATAGTAGAAATCTATGAGGTGTCGCGCGTATCAATTAGTGGCCTTACACAAGGAATGAAGGCCAACCTTAATTTAAGCTGATAAGGTACTAATTGGAGATCTTTAATGCTTTGGACGGTAGTAGTTATTTTGTTTGTGCTCTGGTTGTTTGGCCTCATTGGGCACATCGGGGGTAGTCTTATTCACGTCTTGCTCGTCGTTGCGCTAATCGTATTCATTTTCAATCTGATGTCTGGCCGCCGAGCCTTGTGACACTCTCGTTTGAGAATTGTCCCATCCCACTAACTTAGGAGCACAATATGGCAGATATCGAAGAAAGCGTCAGAGAGACACAAGTAACCCAACAGGGCGATACTCAGGTGGTGCGCGATAGCACATCGAGGGCGACGAGCGCCGGCGGGCAAACAATGCTCGTAAATGTGGTTTGGCTTATATTAGGAATACTTGAAACGCTCCTCGTCTTTAGATTTGTACTGAAATTCCTTGGAGCAAATACTGCAACCTCATTCGTTAATGGTATCTATAACCTTAGCCATCCGTTCATCACTCCATTCGCGGGAATATTCACAACACCGACGATGCAGGGTGATGTCACGACCTCGGTGTTTGAAACCGCTACTTTGGTCGCAATACTAGTGTATGCGGTAGTAGCATGGGGAATTGTTAGCCTAGTCAGTCTAAATCGTAAGTAGTTATAAACCATAAGTCCTGATTCCTTCTAGCACTCGGAGCCCCGCGGCTCCGTTTTGCTATACTTCTGGCTATGAATGCGAACCTGAAGTGGCAAAGATGATAACTGGCCCCAGCTGGGAGGCCGTTTTGGCGTAAGCAGCTCTAAATATCACGTTAAAAAGCTACCGAGAGGTCGTCTTTTGTAATCAAAATGATTGTTAGCGCGCGCAATGCTAAACTCGGCTTAGGACCTTAACATCGTCGGCGAGGAGCCCATCATGGCGCAGGATCAAGAATCGGCTATATCGGTACACGTTCGGATGATCAATTTCGTCCTGGCGTTGGCATCGCTGTACATCCTGGTGTCACTAGTTGGCCTGGTGTTTGCGCTGTGGCCCCCGTTTCCGGGCTGGCTGGCGGTTTGGGTTATTGCCGGCGCATTCAACGGTCTGTGGGTCCTTCTCATGTTCGAAGAGAACTTAGATCCTCAATCTCTCTCCCGTTGGTCGATACGGAGCTTGCTGGCGGTCGCTGTGGCGTTATTACTACCCATAAGATGCCTCATTGCTCCAGATGCCTTGCTTATTTGGGCTCGTCATCGTGTCGAGCCCAGCTCACTCCGTAATGAACAGTCGTCACGCGCCCTCTCCTAATACAGGAGTGGGCGCTTTATCATGAGGGCCACTTTGCTATACTGTCGCCATGAGAGTGAGCAACAAACTAAGTCGACCCAGTTGGGAGGCTTTACGCGAGCATTTGGACGCTGGCCGGGATCTGATCGTGGGCATCGACGAGGTGGGGCGCGGCGCGCTGGCTGGGCCGGTGGTGGCCGCGGCCGTGATACTGCCGGCTAGATTGATGATTGAGGGCGTGAACGACTCCAAGCTAGTGAGCCACGCCCGGCGGGAAACACTAGATCGAACGATCCGGCGTCAGGCGCTAGCGGTCGGGATCGGCTGGGTGGCAGCGGCAGAGGTCGATGAGCATGGACTCACTTGGGCCGTCACCCAGAGTGGTCGGCGCGCGCTTTTGGATCTAGATCATGACTTCCACCGCATCATCCTCGACGGGAGTAGCAATTATCTGGCGCCGGAGTATCCCAGTGAGGCGCTCATTCGAGCCGATAGCCTTGTGGTGCCGGTGGCCGCCGCATCAATCGTCGCCAAGGTGGCGCGGGATAAGTACATGAGTCGTCTCAGTAGTCTCTATCCCGCTTACGGTTTTGATAGGCATGTCGGCTACGGTACGGTAGCACACCGGATGGCCATCGAAGCGGCCGGTCCATGCTCGGTTCACCGTACGAGCTTTGCGCCACTGAAAGGCGGCCAGTGATGTCGGTAGAACGTGGACATACGGCGGAAGATCTGGCGGCGGTCTATTTGGAAGAGACCGGCTTTGCCATCATTGCACGTAACTGGCGCAATCGCTGGTGTGAGATCGATATTGTGGCTAAGCGCGCCAAGGCGATACATTTCGTAGAAGTGAAGTATCGCCGCCGCGCCGAATACGGTAGCGCAGTGGAATATGTGACGGCCGATAAGCAGCAGCGGCTGCAACGCGCTGCCCTGGCCTGGGTCCAGGCGAACCGCTGGCACGGACCGTTCCAGGTGGACGTCATCGCCATCGACGGCGAACTGCCAGCGGCCGAGGTTGCTTACCTGCCGAACGCCGTCACCGACTAATACCTTGGCTAGAGCTGATTGTCGGTGAGAAACGCCTCAATCTGACTACGATCGCGGTCGTACCAGTCGGCCTTGAGCTCGATACTCTCGATGGCCTGTGCCACCGGGCGGGTGATGCCGGGGTGGGGGTGCGCGGCAAAGAACTCCGCTACCTCACGAGCTTTAGCGTGTGAGGCAAACGACTGGCCAACGTAGAGCGGGAAGTGTTCGAGCATGTGGCCACCACTGCCGTAGCGGTCCAAGAGGAGTGGCCAGCGGTCCTGAATGGCTTGCCAGGTCGCCTCACGACCATCGCGATTCATGAGCCCCCAGGCTATGACGTAGATGGTATCCTGAGCCCGCACTTCGCTAGAGAAGCCCAGCTCGAGAGCCCGCGTGATGAGTTCTGGCTTGCGGAAGCGGTTAATAGCACTTAACAGGCGCATGCGTTCCTGCGGTATCGTCTCGCTCCGGTACAGGGTAAGTAGCCGGTCAAAGTCGCTTGCATCGCCGGTGCGCGCGATGGCGCCATACACGACGGCCCGCAGATCGGCCGGAATTGGGTCGCCGGCAAGGTGAGCGCTAAAGAGCTGGCGGGCGTAGGCTGCCGTAGGTACATCCTCGTAACTTATGGCTTGCTGGAGGACCATCGGCCGCATCAGGCTATCAAAGTAGGGTTCGTCATCATGCGGCGACCAGCCCAATCGTTCGAGATTTGGCTGAACTAGCCAGAGACCAAACTGCTTGAGACGCGTGCGCAGAGCTTCGTCATCGACCACGTGCAGCAGCTCGGCAAAGCCACCGGAAGCGGCCGCCCAGACGATGTAGTTCGACTCCTGTCGTAGCGATGTGGTGAGACTAAGCGCCTGCTGGCTTGAGGTGAAGGCCGCCGTAGTGGTAGCGTAGAGATCGCTCACCACGCCGTAGCGGTCAATCGGGCTGAGCTGGCCTAATTGTAGGGCAGAGTTCACCCGTTCGAGATCGGTATCGTTATAGACCACCCGGTAGAGTCCGCTCTGTCCGGGGTTGAGTTTAAGCCACTCGCCCTTGGGTCGTGGCTGACTGGGGCTGGTCATAAGGCCCAGCGGCTCGGTCTTGCCCTGGTCATTTAGGACCGCGAGAGCAATGGGCCACGTCGAGTCTGACTTTACGGCACTCGCGCGCGGCGAGCTATAGAAGCGGATCTGCTCGAGGGTCTCATCGGTCGTACGCAGCAAGGGGTAACCAGCCTGAGTGGTCCAGGCGGTCATCATCTGGCTGACCGGGCGACCCGATGCCTTACCGAGCGCATCCCAGAGGTCATTAGTGACGGCATTGCCATACTGATGACGCTCGAGATAGAGGTGCAAGCCCTGCCGAAAGACCTCGGCACCAAGGTAAGCGTGGAGCATATTAATAATGGCCGCACCCTTATCGTACGAGACGCTATCAAAGATCTCATCCAGATGGCGTGGGTCTTCCACCTCGACCTCAATCGGGTGTGTGTTGGCCAGCCCATCAAGCTCCAAGGCCTCGGCATAGCGACCGGCGGCAAATTGCGTCCAGATGTCCCACTCCGGGAAGAGGTGATCCTGGGCCAAGACCTCGATCCAGGAGGCAAAGCCCTCGTTGAGCCATAGATCGTTCCACCACGTCATGGTCACCAAATTACCAAACCACTGATGCGCTAGCTCGTGGGCCACCACCTCCGCAACCCGCTGCCGATTGGACAAGCTAGCCGACGCATCATCTAGGAGCAAGGCCGTCTCGCGGTAGGTCACTAGACCCCAGTTTTCCATGGCGCCCGAGGCAAAGTCGGGTACCGCCACCATATCGAGCTTGGGCAGCGGGTAGGGGATGCCAAAGTAATCGTGGAAGTACGAGAGAGTGCGGCAGGCGACATCGAGGGCATATTCTAGATGCTTGCCCTTGCCGGGCGTGGTGTAAGCTCGCACGGTGACGCCTTCGGGGGTCTTTCGTTGAATTGATTCAAACTGACCGACCATAAAGGCCACCAGATAGGTACTCATCTTGGGGGTCGGCGCAAAGTCGTAGCGGTGACGGCCGCTCTGGAGGGTGAGCTCCCGGATTACATTGGTGTTGGCGATGGCGGTGAGATGCTCGTCGACGGTTAGGCTGAGCTCAAAGATGGCCTTGGCCGCCGGCTCGTCGATGCACACCATGGCCTCACGCGCGTGCACGGCTTCAAACTGCGTGACCGCTAGCCACATCTCCTGTCCACCCTCGTCGTATGAGCTGCGATAGAAGCCGTGGAGGCTCTCATTGATGGTACCGGCCATCTCAAACTCGAGGGTGTGCTTACCGGCCGGAACGGCATCTACAAAGCTAAAGGTGATCGTCTGCCGCTCAGGGTCGAGCGAGGTTTTGGCGGCTTCACGATCGTCTTCGAGGGTCGCCTGGGTGATACGAAGTCCGACGGCATGGAACACGAGCGTCTTTGAGGGCCGTTTGAGCTGAAACACGATGCGCTGGCTGGCAGTATAGCTAAAACCGCCGAGGTTAATGTCTAAGGACACTTCATAGCGTGAGGGCTGAATTCGATCGTATAATCTTGCGACTTTGGCCATGTGCACCCCTTTGGTCTCTCTACTATACCGATTTCTTCGTGATCATACGAGATATGGCACCTAATTCTGGCACACGAATAAGGCAAATTGTTGCAGTTAGCTAGAAAATGTGATATAAAAATAGCTAATCCAACGTTTGAATCGAAGGAGGAGTCGTGGAAGAACGAGTGCTCCTCGTAGTAGACGGGGACGATGTTGACATTATGAATATTGGACGCGGTTCCAGTATCGACTGGAGCCACTTCCGCCAGCTAGCGCCACACCTCTGCACGATGCTGACCAAGCAGATGCACGGCCGCAACAGCGAGCTATCGCACCACGTCGCCGCGGTGGCAGAGGCTCACTACTTCAAGTCCATCTGGCCGGCCGAGGATGCACCATTCGACCAAGACACACCCGCGTATGTGGACGAGTGGTATGGCACTGTCGACACGCACCGCAGCTGGGGGTTTACCTCACATCCGTTACGGCCGGTCTTAAGCCCGAACCGCGACTGGTGGCAGGGGCTCGCAGAAGAACACATCCGTGAGTTCGTACCACGAGCGCGGGACACTGCGACACTGCTGGTGGTCGGTGATTGTCGCAAGTACATGGGCCTCTGCCGCGAGTTTGCCGCCGGTAGTCGCCACTGGCGTAGCTTCCTCTTCACCGACCTGTTGAGCGGCCCGAACGGCTGGGTCGATGATGCCAGTGTTGGTCTGGTCGATTTGACCCGAGCTCAGACCCGCTACCCACAGATGCTCGATCTGCTAGAGGAAGATCCTCGGCTCCTCGACTCGCTCCAACTGACCGCCTAAGGCCAAGTGCCCTAGGCGGTTTTTCTTTGCCATTGGCGCTCGTTTCGGCTATAATCAGCAGGTAATCGGCCCCGGCCGATATTTTTAACACAACTTAATAACAACAGAATAGGAGTCATCCCAATGGCTATCGAAATGCCCAATTTTTTACCCGCAATTAATCTTCTCTCGGAAGAGAAGAACCTGCCGCGCGAAATCGTCGTCGAGACGGTCGAGGCCGCTCTCGCCGCCGCCTACAAGAAAGACTACTCCGACAAGGATCAAGAGGCTCGTGCAGTACTCGATCAGGAGACCGGCGAGGTTCGTATCTACGTCTCGAAGGCTGTGACTAGTGACGACGAGATCGAGAACGAGGATCTTCAGATCGGCCTCACCGCTGCTAAGAAACTAGATAAGAAGGCCGAGGTTCGCCCATTCGATCCCGAAGACGAAGAGAGCGACGGACCTTATATGGTCGAGATGGAGGTCTTCCCCGAAGACTTCGGCCGCGTCGCGGCACAGACTGCTAAGCAGGTCATCATCCAGCGCTTGCGCGAAGCCGAGCGTGAGATCGTCTTTGCTGAGTATAAGGACAAAGAAGGCCTCGTCCTAAATGGCAATGTGCAGCGCGTCGAGGGCAACATTGCCTACGTCGATCTCGGTAAGGCAACTGGTGTTCTCTTTGCCTCGGAGCAGATCCCGGGCGAGCGCTACTACACCGGCCAGCGCCTCAAGGTCTTTGTGGTGCGCGTCGAGCAGACCGTCCGTGGCCCGCAGATCGTCCTAAGCCGCGCCCATGCCAGCATGGTGAAGCACCTCTTTGAGCTCGAAGTACCGGAGATTGAGGCCGGTTCGGTGGAGATCGTAAACATTGCCCGAGAAGCTGGCATCCGCAGTAAGGTGGCCGTTCGCTCACACGCCGCTGGCGTCGATGCTGTCGGTACCTTTGTCGGGGGTCGTGGCTCACGCGTCCAGGCCGTAATGAGTGATCTCGGCGAAGAGAAGATCGACATCATTCCATTTGCCGAGGACGACGAGACCTTCATTGCTAACGCACTCTCGCCGACTAAGGTTATTGGCGTGAGCTTAAATGAGACCGATAAAAAGGCCATCGTACGCGTACCGGAAGACCAGCTGTCGCTAGCTATTGGTAAGCAGGGACAAAACGTCCGCCTAGCGGCCAAATTGACCGGTTGGAATATCGACATCATCTCGGCCGACGAGAGCCGGGTTGAGGCCACCGCCGCCGTGGCCGAGAAGCCCGAGAAGACGGATCTCGAAGGTTCGCTGATTGACGCGGTGAACGCCGGCGCCATTGAGCCTGAGGCCGCCGGTATCGATCCAGCTATGGACGAAGAGGCCACCGGTACCCAAGCCGACGTGCTTTCAGGCCAGGAGCCGGTCGATGCGACCGAGCAGCCGACCAAATAATATCGATCAAGCGTAGTAACAAGCGAAGAGGCCTCACCGTAAGGTGTAGCCTCTTCGCGACTTTTTAGTTAAATGAACTTACGATTACTGAGGATTCTTGAATGAGCTGATGATGAGACTTATAAATGCCACCAGACAGATTATGGCGAGCAGGCCATATGTTAACTCTTGACTTAGATTTGTTACTCGCTTGGCCTCAAAGCACGAGATAACATCATTGCAGGACCAACTGGCAATAAGCTCCTGTAACCCAGACGCCGGGATCGCCAGTAAGCTAAACCAGATTGCTCCGAGTAAGGTAGCAATACTCCAACCGGAGATTGATTTCTTCATAACAAAATAATACTCAGTCCGAGATCCTAAGTCGAGAAGACGCTTCTAAGCCATAGTTGGCACTCTCTTGCGCCGAGTGCTAAAAATGATATACTTTTAATAGTTCTTTATCTGTTGCCAACCTGCTGATTGCTACTTGACCCCGGCTATGGGTATGAGACCATTGAGATGAAAGGGACGAGAGTTTGGCTGATTTTAATGCACAATTCGATCGTTTTACCGATAACGCTCGTCAGAGTTTAGAACACGCTGAAGAGTATGCGCGTGAGATGG
>JBBRTP010000027.1:0-8626 GCA_038244255.1 Candidatus Saccharimonadia bacterium | reverse complement strand
TGATCGAGTTGATGGTGTCGCCACCCTTGCCAATGACGATCTTGATCTTGTCGGGATTAATCATGAGCTTTGAGATGCGCGGTGCATATTGGCTCATCTCCTCACGTGGCGCGGCTAGTATCTCCATCATCTTGGTCATGATGTGTTCGCGACCGGCGTGAGCCTGCTTAAGCGCGTCACTCATGATGGCAGGCGTTATACCCTTAACCTTAATATCCATCTGCAGAGCAGTAATACCGTCCTTGGTACCGGCTACCTTAAAGTCCATATCGCCAGCAAAGTCCTCGGCGCCTTGGATATCGGTAAGGATGATATACGTATCGCCCTCGCCCTTTATAAGACCCATAGCAATACCCGAGACTGGCTTCTTGATGGGCACACCGGCGTCCATGAGACTAAGGGTGCTACCGCAGACCGAGGCCATACTCGATGATCCGTTCTGGCTTAAGACTTCGGAGACGGTGCGTATGGTGTAAGGGAAATCTTCGACGCTCGGAATTACCGGCAGCAGAGCCCGCTCGGCCAGGGCGCCGTGGCCGATCTCACGACGACCCGGTGAGCGCATGGGCTTCACCTCGCCGCTCGAGTAGCCGGGCGCGTTGTAGTGGTGCATGTAGCGCTTGGTGTCGCTCTCTTCCATAGTGTCGATGAGCTGGGCAAACGAGGTCGAAGCCAGCGTTGTCACGTTGAGCACCTGAGTAGTACCACGGGTAAAGAGCGCCGAGCCATGGGTGCGCGGCAGGAGCCCAACGGTGGCTGAGATGGGGCGCACCTGGGTGGTCTTACGACCATCGGGGCGCTCGCCGTCGCGTAAGATAGCGCGGCGAATCTCATAATCGATAACCTTACGGAAGGCCACTTCGATGGCGGCGTGCTCGTAGTGCTCGCTAAACTTCTCGACAACCTCTTTCTCGATATTGCGGATGGCATCGTGGCGGATGTAATGGTCCTGGTGACGCACGGCCGGACCCAGCTTATCGGCCAAAAACTCGGTGATGGCCGCGGCCAGCTCCTCGTCGGCGGTATAGAGTTCATACTCTTTGGTCTTCACGCCCAGGGCCTTAACGACCTCTTCCTGGAGCTTAATGACCGGCTGAATCGTCTTGTGGGCTAGCTCAATGGCCTCAACCATGGTCTTCTCGTCTACCTCGTTGGCACCAGCCTCGACCATCATGATTGCGTCTTTGGTGGCAGCTACCGTAAGATCGAGATCGCTTTTAGCCATCTCCTCTTCGGTCGGGAAGGCCACCAGCTTTCCGTCGATCATACCTATACGAATTCCCACTACCGGACCTTCGAACGGCGCGCCTGAGAGCATAAGAGCCGTCGAGACCGCCGTGATGGCTAGGATGTTTGCAGCATAGACGAGGTCGGCCGATAGCACCATGGCCACACTCTGTACATCGTGACGGTAGCCTTTAGGAAAAAGCGGGCGGATGGGGCGGTCGATGAGGCGAGCCGAAAGCGTAGCGTGCTCACTGGCACGGCCTTCACGCTTGATAAAGCGGCTACCGCTAATCTTACCGGCCGCGTAAAAACGCTCTTCGTAGTCGATGAGGAGGGGGAAGAAGTCGATGTTATCGCGGACCTGGTTGCTGACCACGGCGGTACCAAGGATTACGGTATCGCCGTAACGAACAGTCACGGCACCATCGGCTAAAAAGCCCATATTTCCAGTCTCAATAGTGAGGGTACGGCCAGCGAACTCAGTCGTAAACTGCTGCGTCTTCCCCCCGAACGGGTGAATGATTTCTTGCATGTAAGATCCTTTGAAGGTGGTCCGTAAGTGCCAGGGACTTAAGATTAATTGATTAATCCCAAAGCTCTAACACTTCACTTACGACTGGCCACCTAGGTAATTAACCTGGTTGTGTTGGGTCTATTATAGCACTCTCAAGGTTTGGGCGACGAGTCTCGATGTAGTTCAAGGCAAAACTGAGAACCGGAGCGAGGCGTACTGAGAAGTACGACGAGCAAGGATCGGAAGTTTTAACGCCGAAATGCACGAGAAACGTTGGCCAATTAGCGGCGGAGGTCTAGTTTCTTGAGAACTTCCTGATACTTATCAGGATTACGCTTACTAAGGTAATCGAGGAGGGAGCGGCGCTTGCCAACCATCTTGAGTAGGCCACGGCGAGAGTGCTCGTCCTTCTTGTGCTCCTGGAGGTGGGCAGTGAGGCTCTTAATCTGCGCGGTAAAAATACCAATCTGAACCTCCGGTGATCCGGTGTCCTTCTTGTGGCCTTGGAGGCCAGTGATAACCTTGGATTTTGTCTCAGGCTTCAACATAACTTAGAAATACTAGCAGAAATTTCCTTTCGAGGCAAGTCTAAAGCGAGCTGAATCCTCAAACTGCTTGGCTTAGCGAAGCGATTTAAGAACTCGGGTCGTCCCCCAGCCGCGCCCGAAGACACGGTTGGGGTAGCTGACATCAGCCGAGGGAGAGGACGTGGACGATCGTGAAGATAATACCGACCAATAGGACGGCGCCAAGGCCAATGGTCCAGCGGTGCCGGCGGCGCTTCGCGTTGATCCCCTCGAAGTCAACGATCTCCACCTAGGCCTCCTGTGAAGCGGCATCGGTGTCCGTAGGTGGCTCCTCATCGAAGAACTCATTGGTATCCCAGAAACCGAGGCCGCCAAACTTGACGATGTTTCTCATGATAAGTTCCCTTCTCGGGTGAAGATGTTGAGGAAGGTCGCGAGCTCGTCATACAGTACTGGATCGGTCCGGCGCAGGATGGCCAGAGACACCAGGCGGATGACAAAGTTGCCACTGAAGCCGTAGACGTCCTTAGTACGCCTGGCCATGTCGATGAGATCGGCGTCCGCAAAGGGGCCGATGAGCCGCGTGTATGGCGACATGACGATCCCTTCAGTTGATGTCAGGTTGTGAGGTACTCGAAGCAGGTCGCCTCACATCGACTCCGATAAGGCTGTATCGAAGCCGATGTGAGGCCAGATCCGCGCAATGAGGCGCGGATCTGGACGGGTGGACTAGGGCGAGACCAGGGCTTGGTCACGACGCTGAGCGAGGAGACCGAACTCGTCGGGGCTCAACTCCAGCAGGAAGCAGTGGCCTAGAACTGAGGGATCCAGACCCAACAGAGCCGCCCGACCTCCCGCGAACAGGGAGGAAGCGGCGACCTGCTCTCCCTGATGATCATCGATCAGAACGAGGAAGTGACCGTCGAGGAGTGCGAGGTGCTCCTCGTTTCCAGACACGTCGACGATGAGGCCGAACCGGCCGCCGCCCTGGTTGAGGACGTGAACGCTGCAGGTGCCGTACTCGCAGGAAAAGCCAGTAAAGCCATGCCCGTTGGGCATCAGCAGAGCGTCCAGAACCATCTCAGGAATGAGAGTGATCCTCTGAAGTCGAGCGCAGAGCAGGTCGGTGCTGGATCCAGGCCGTGAGTACGTCATGGCTATCCTTTTGTTGTAGGGAACTCGCGGGTTACGCGCTTGAGACCGGTGGCCTCATGTCTGGACTCTGCCAAAGAGTACAAACACGAACTCACCGAATGAATTATTCTAACAAATTATCGCTTAAATGTCAAGTAAATGCGATTCGGCAACGACCGGTGCATTTACCTCTTCTAATATTTGAGCCTCAACTAACGAATACTCCCCCACCTCGGTACGAACTAGGCCGCTCAGATAGCCACCAACATCGAGTAGCGAACCTACATCAGCGGCCAGGCTGCGAATATAGGTGCCGCTTGAGACCTTGGCGTCTATCTCAATGACTGGGTAATCATACTTAATCAGCTCGATCGAATAGACCACCACCTGCCGACTGGGCATCTCGACCGCTTCGCCCGCCCGAGCTCGTTTATAGGCCTCCTGGCCGTTAATCTTAATCGCCGAGTAGATCGACGGCGTCTGGGTGATCTCACCGGTGAGCTTAGCCAAGGCCGCTTCGACCTCGGCTTCGGAAGGGATTCGATCGGAAACCCTCGTCTTCTCACCCTCGTTGTCACCCGTGGTACTATTGGCGCCGAGCGTAATCTGGCCAATGTAGCGCTTGTCGAGCTTAGTAAGTGTCTCGGCCTTCTTGCAGGCGGTGCCGAAGAGCATGAGCATGAGTCCGCTGGCCAGCGGATCGAGCGTACCGGCGTGGCCAATCTTGCGTACACCGGTAGTCCGGCGCAAGACGCGGATCACATCAAATGACGTCAGGCCGATGGGTTTATTTACGAGTAAGAGACCGTTCATAGCCCTAGCTTGGACGAACGCGTATCGGTTGTACAGCCCGAAGCTGGGCGTATTGTTACTTGGATACGTCTTCGATCGAATCAGATTCGATCTGACGTTGGGCCAGAATCTCGGCTGCAGCCGAGAAATCCGCCATGCGCATAGGCGACTCAGAGCTAGCCACGTCCATATTGTCGTCCTCAGGGATACTCATCTCGATGTGACTGGGTTCAATGATGGGCTCAAGTGCGGGTTCGGCCGGAATGTGTGCCATAGGCGCAACCTCGGCAGCTTCCGCGGGATTAGGCACGGCAGCAGGCTGGCTCACGGACGACGGAGCGTCACGGCGGGGTTGAGCATCCACCTTGGGTCGATCACTACGCTCGGTTCGCACTGTCTTGCCATCGCGATAGAGTCCTTGTACTACCGACGGCTGACGTGCACCGGCCGCCATCATCTGGGCAGCTACTGTGAGGCTCTTAGACGTAGTATGTGAGGCGGTGAATCGATCCGTTGCGGCCATGAGCCCGGTAAGCATAATGGTAGCGATATCGGCGTCGATGAGGCCGGTCTGGAGGCTCTCGGAGAGCGCGATCAAAATCTCGCAGAGGCTCGAAGCGGTACCCTCAATGAGGTTAATGGCGCCATACCCCTCATTGCTACGATGAAAATCGAGGTTTACGAGCGGAATGGAGTCAAAGAGAGTCGGATTCTTCTCGTACACTGTATCGATGCGGCTCTTAGTTGGTACGCCTAAAATAATGGCTAGATCATAATGAAAATCACCGTAATCAAACGTTACATCACTGGGGGCATAGCCACCCTTAAACGGGGTGATGTAGATGTTTAGCTTGCCACCCTCTACTTCATAGCGTAGCTTATCGACCTCGGTCTTGGTCACATCCACCTTTAGTATAAAGTCGCGCAGCCCGCTTAAGTTTCGATCGAGCCCGGTGTTATCAAGAAAGCCAAGCTGCTGCGGAATCGGATCGGTGATAATAGCCGTAACCTTCTTACCAAACTTGCGCAGGATGGCCGCCAACGCCAAGACCGCCGCTACCTGATCGATAGAGGGGTGCTGGCCGGTGGTGATGATGATAGTCTCCGCCTGGCGTACGGCTTCAGATGTCTGCTGCTTGGGAGTGAGGTCCATATCCGTTCGATCCATAAACAATAGATGATCATACACATTTATGCTGGCTTTGTCAATAGTAGTGCTTATGGTTTACCTTTGACCCAAAACTACCTATGATAGGCCGCAGTCCCAATCGAGCCTCGGAAAGGAGGCAAAATGTCCAGGAAAGTACCTATCAGCAGCCCCTATCACGATGGCCCGAACCGTAAGTCGATCTTATGGCATATGACCAATGGCCGGCCCCTCGTCATCAACCTGAGCGGTCCTTCCGTCACCTTCGGTGTGGTCACCATCATCGTCACTGGGCTCCTGAGGCCAGTGAACGGTGAATGGACCATCCTGGGGGAAATCGTTACCCAGGACCCAGCACTCACGCTCTATCCTCGCCCGGTCACCTGCCGGACGGCCTTCGACCCGGCCAAGCACAATGCCGGCACCATCCACTTCGGCGAACTAGTAAGGGTGTGACCAGATGGATCAAGATTTGTGGATCGTACGGGGCGCCGGCCTGCTCGTGACTCTCACTGAGGACGTCTTTGGCGTGAGTTTTACTCCTCTACCCTCCGACGCCGACGAGGCAAGACGTGTTTTGGACCAGTTTAGGCCATTCGAAAACCCAAGCTTCGAGTTCGCTGAACCATCCCGTCTAGATTTTGTAGTAAAAGCAACCAATGGTGATCCTTACGAGCTGGTAGTGATCGTGAGCAAGCTCACCATAGTGCGCCTCAAGCCCAGCATCCAGTTCGTTGGTACGAAGCCAGCCAGCGATGATTCCGCCATCGCTTCCGTCAATGGCTGGTGGCATCTGGCTCATCTCAACGGCAGGATCTCCATTTCGCCCTAGTAGCGTCAGCCCCTCTCGCCCACTCTGGCCAGAGGGGCTCTTCTTTACAATCAAGCCTCGATACGCTATAGTCACTTGGTATTAAATCTCTAGGTCACCCATGCCCATCATCAAATCAGCCATCAAGCGCGCCAAGCAGTCCATCACCCGCCGCAGTCGAAACCTGCAGGTTAAGCGTGCGGTAAAGCAGGACACGCAGGCCGTACTCGCAGCCATTGCCGCTGGTGACGTGAAGGTATTAGACGCCAAACTGGCCGAGGCCTACTCCGAGATTGATCGTGCCGTAAAAAAGCACACTCTCCACAAGAATACCGCCGCGCGCCGTAAGGCTCAGCTCGCCGCCGCCGTATCTAAGGTAAGCGCACCCGGTGCTGAGGTAGAGGCAAAGCCCAAGGCTGCCACCTCCAAGGGCGCTGGCAAGGCAGCTTCGGCTAAGAAGACCGCCACGGCCAAGAAGCCGGCCGCCAAGAAGACCCCAGCCAAGAAGGCTCCGGCCACCAAGGAATAACCCAAGAGGCCTGCGGGCCTCTCTTTCGTTGACGCAACACATGACTACCTCCGAACTCACTATCAACGCTCGTTTGCACGGCCAAGACCTAGGCTTTGCCACGACGTATGGCCTCTTTAGCCCTAAAGGCATAGACGAGGGCACCCAATTGCTGGCCGACCGCCTCGATATTAATAATGATGATGACTGCCTGGATCTTGGCTGTGGCTACGGCCCGCTCGGTATCGTGATGGCAAAGCTCGCTCCGGTTGGTACGACCGAAATGATCGATAAAGACTTCGTAGCCGTCGAGTATGCCCAAAAGAATGCCATAGCAAACGGCGCGGCGAATACGCGGACGTATCTGTCGAACGGCTTTAGCGCCGTACCGAAATCACAGATGTATGACGTCATCGCCTCGAATATCCCGGCCAAAATTGGAAATGAGCTGCTCGAGCAGTTCTTACGTGACGCCCATGATCACTTAAACCCGGGAGGGCGGCTCTACATTGTGACCATTTCGGGACTAAAAGAGTACATGAAGCGAAACCTCAACGAGGTATTTGGTAACTACGATAAGCTCAAGCAGAGTCGTACCTACACCGCTGCCGTAGCTATTAAGCGCTAGACCAGCGGCCGCGGGCGCGGTACGCTAGGGGTCATGGCAAAACACACCTCCCCCGTCGACCCATTACGCACCCGTATGCTTGAGCTCTGCGAGAAGCTCCAAGATCATACCGTGGCGCTGCGTGATTATGCGACCACGCCCGATAACGCCTGGCTCGCCAAGGGCGAATTGCAGGCCATATCACAGATGATTAGCGATATGGAGACCCTGGTCGAAGAGATTCGACAGTACGACGCCGGCGAATACTAGGCATGAGAAGCGCCCCGATCAAGTAATCGGGGCGTTGATGTGGGCGAGGTGGGCCGAAGCGCGATGCACCTCGAGCGCGAGAGTGTCATGCTCGATGAGCCAGAGGGCGAAGTCCAGAAGGTCGTCGTAGCTTAAGGGGCGTCCGGAGTGCGGCTCGAGCGCTTCGCTGGGGATGTGCCACGGACGAGTAATTACACCACCACTCATAAGAAGAGCGATGACCTCTTCGTCGGCCGGCTTCTTGACCTCATCCTGGCAACTGGGGCAGACGAAAGAGTAGGTCGACCACTCCGTTCGATTGCAGACGAGAAGGGTGAGCTGAGTCGGTTTCAGCTTAACGTCACCACAAGTAGGACATGTTGTCGTGATGATGGTCATCGTAGCCTCCAAGGTATGTAAAGCGGAGACCCAGATAAAGAAATCTCTATCTGATAATCCCACTATATACCTCTTATGCTAGATGTAAATTAGCTTATCGCGCCAAGGTCGCGACGTGGTAAATCAACTGTTCGACGCCTACCTGACCCTTCACGCGGCCCGTTTTTATCTCGTACTCACAATTCGCCGCGGCTAGGTATGCCGTTACCAACGTCTGCTCCTCGAAACTCCGTTGAGCTACCATCATCTTGCCAGCCACATACGGCGACATCCCCGCCGCTTTGGCGAGCTCATTTTGCGATAGACCCGGTGAAGTCTTTGCCATTAAGAGGTTCCGCAGCTGCCACTGGATCATCGTTAGGATATAGATCTCGCTCTGTTTCTGTTTGAGCAGATCATGATAGCCGCCCAGAGCCTCGGCGGTCTTGCCCGAGGACATCGCCTCGACCATGCCAAAGATCGACTGATCGAGACTGGGGGTCACCAGCTCACGTACGTCGGCGGCCATCACGGTCTCATGGTAATTCACCAGCTTATTCATCTCACCCGACAGGCGCCACTGGTCCTCGCCGGCCACGTTGATGAGCTCCTGCAGCGCCGAACGATCGGCATTGCCACCGAGGCTCTGGATCTCTTGCTTACACCACGCTAGTAGTTGTGGCCCCGACAGGGGTTCGAACTTAACCACTTTATCGGCTTTGGAGAGCGTTT
>JBBRTP010000026.1:0-8641 GCA_038244255.1 Candidatus Saccharimonadia bacterium | reverse complement strand
TAACGTTTCGCTTTTTGTTCGTCTCATCAGGTATATAATTGGGATATGGATGAAGTTACCGAGGTGAAGAGCAAATTGGAGATCACCGAGGTAGTGGGGCAGTACCTGCCGCTAAAACAGGCTGGCCGTAATCTCAAGGCGCCATGCCCGTTCCATCAGGAGAAGTCGGCCAGTTTCATGGTGAGCCCAGAGCGCGGTATCTACCACTGTTTCGGCTGCGGCGAGGGCGGTGACATCTTTAGCTTTGTGATGAAGATGGAGGGGCTGGAGTTTCGCGAGGCCCTGGAGAAGCTGGCGCGTCAGGCAGGCGTAGAGCTCAAGGCGCGTAAAGGTGAGAGTGCGGAACTCAACCGCCGCCGAGCCCGTATGCTCGAGGCGCACGAGCTGGCGGTAAAGTACTTTCAGGCCTCCCTCATGCAGAATCCTAAGGCGCTCGAGTACGTCACCAAGGCGCGTAAGCTAAAACGCGAGACGGTGAAAGACTTCCAGATTGGCTACGCGCCGGAATCATGGAACGCGCTCACCGATTTTTTAACCAAGAAGGGTTTTACCTTCCAGGAACTGCTCGAGGCGGGGCTCGCTGGGCAGAAGCAGGGGCGTAGTACTATCTATGATCTCTTCCGCGGGCGCGTGATGTTTACCATCTGCGATCGCGACGGCCGGCCGATCGGCTTCACGGGCCGAGTGCTCGATGATGCGCTGCCGAAGTATCTAAATACCCCTCAGACGCCGTTGTACGACAAGAGTTCGGCTATCTTTGGCCTTCATCTAGCGCGAGAGGCCATCCGAACTGCCAATGAGGTAGTGCTGGTGGAGGGCAATATGGATGTCATCGCTTCGCATCAAGCCGGTGTGAAGCAGGTGGTGGCGGCCAGCGGTACGGCGCTCACCATGGAGCAGCTGCGCGCACTGTCCAAGATCACCAAGAATATTAAACTGGCCTTTGACGCCGATCGGGCTGGCGTGGCCGCTACTGAGCGTGCCATTGAGCTGGGGCAGAAGCTAGGCTTGACGCTTCGCATGGTACAGACGCCCGGCGCTAAGGATCCCGACGAGCTCATTCAGCAGGACGTGAACGCCTGGATAACGGCCATTGCCGACGCCAAATACATAGTGGACTACCTCTTTGAGATCTTTGAGCGTGATTATGATTTAACTACTGCCGTGGGAAAGCGTCAGTATACCGATCGATTGGCGGCCAACCTCCAGCGATTGGGCGATGCGGTGGAACGCGACCACTACGTAAAACTGCTAGCCAAGAAGCTCGACATCGATGAGGCAGCCATCAAGGAGAAGGTCCTAAATCAGGCCATTACACCCGGCGGTAGCCCGGCCCTCGATCATACCGCGGGAGCTGTCCAAGCGCGGGCCAAGATCCAGTCGACTGGTAAGCCAAGCGGGCGGGTGCAGCTGGAGGAATCGGTACTAGCGATGGCACTGATGTATCCATTGACGCGCCTTAGCTTAGAAGACCTGGAGGTGCGTGACTTCGGTTCGGTGGAGCGCCGGGCTATCTTTGAGGCTCTTCGTAAAGCCAAAAACGAACTGGGCGCAGCCATCGCCTTAGCGTTGACCGAGCTCACTGATTATGTTAATATTCTTCTGTTACGGGGCGAGCAGGAGTTCGCTGACGTCGCCCCCGCAGACCGCAGTTTCGAAGCGTTCGGACTGGCTAGAAGGCTGCAGATAGCATCGAACAAGGACATCAAAGAGGGTTTGAATAAGCAGTTGCGCGAAGCCGAAGAGAAGGGTGACGTGCAGCTGGTTAGTAGTTTGCTCAAGGAATATCAGTTGTTATTGGACGAGGAGGTCTAATTGGCCAAGAAGACAGTAGAATCAGACGAGAATTTGGAATTATCCGGCAATTTCTCCCCCGAGGTAGATCGCTTAATCGCCAAAGGTAAGGAGCAGGGCTTCGTCACCCAGCAAGAGATCGCCGGTGTACTGCCCTAGGACGAGGAGAATCTCGAGACTCTCGACGAGCTTTATGCTGCGTTACTCGACCAAGGAGTCGAGATCACCGACCAGAAAGACTCGCTCATCTGGGACAAGGAAGAGGAAGACTCCGCTGACGGCGGCGACGATTACATTAAGGACATTGCCGATGATTCCGTGCGCCTTTACTTGCGTGAAATTGGCAAGATCCCGCTGCTCACCGGTGAGCAGGAAGTCTCACTAGCTAAACGTATTGAGGCCGGCGATAAAGCCGCCAAAGATCAGATGGCAGAGGCTAACATGCGCCTCGTCGTGAGTATTGCCAAGAAGTACATCGGCCGCGGGCTCGATCTACTCGACCTTATTCAGGAGGGTAATACCGGCCTGCTGCGCGCTGTGGAGAAGTTCGATTACACCAAGGGCTACAAGTTTAGTACCTACGCCACCTGGTGGATTCGCCAGGCTATTACCCGTGCCATCGCCGACCAAGCTCGCACCATTCGTATCCCGGTGCACATGGTAGAGACCATCAACAAGCTCATTCGCACCCAGCGCCGCCTGGTGCAGGAGCTGGGTCGTGAGCCACTCCCCGAGGAGATCGCCGCCGAGATGGAGATGGACGTCGATAAGGTTAACCACATCCTAAAGATTAAGCAGGATATCGTCTCGCTCGAGGCGCCGGTGGGCGAAGAGGAAGACTCACAGCTCGGTGACTTTATCGCCGATGAAGACTCGCTTACGCCAGAAGAAGCCGCCACCCACCAGCTCCTCAAGGAGCACGTCAACGGCGTGCTAGCGCTCCTGACCCCACGCGAGCAGAAGATTCTGCGCATGCGCTTTGGGTTGGAAGACGGCCGTAGCCACACCTTGGAAGAGGTCGGCCAGGAGTTTGGTGTGACTCGTGAGCGCATCCGCCAGATCGAGGCCAAGGCTCTTGCCAAACTGCGCAAGCACCGTGAGAGTAAGAAGCTCAAGGATTATCTGCGTTAAGTAGACTATTCAGATGCCAATGGGAGCCCTTCGGGGCTCTTTTTGGTATGTAACCGTAAGTGTATTGACAAAATGTAGTACTTATGCTAATATAGACTGCATTAAGTCGAAAGGCTTAAACCCGCCCCCTTAACTTTCCATACCGCGATGGTATGGGCCCAACCCGAACGCTCAATCTTGATTGAACCTTCAGGCTGGGAATCATCCCAGAAAACCTTGGCCTCACAGGGCCCAAACGCCCCTGGAGGGGTTATGTCCGTTGATATCAAATCCGTCCGCGTAATGTCGTCGTTCACCAAGCTGGTGACCGCCGAGACCGCCGCCGTGACCCTTGGGTCATTCACGGCGATGGAGCTCTGCTCCAACGCCCAGTTGGCGGCAGACGACCCCACCGACCGCGACCACGAGGACGCGGTGATCTGCCGTCAGCAGCTGGCGGACGTGGAGGCCTACGAGGCCGCACATGGAAGTCTGTTCTGGCACGCCCCCCACTCAGTGGGTGGACGTCGGGTCATCGTCGACGACGGAGCCATAGAGCTCCGTGTGGGCGATTGGGGATTCGAGCGGGACTACTTCTCGGGTCACCGACCTGAGGACGTCGTCTTCGCCGAGTTCACCTCGGCGTCGTCCGGTTCCGGCCTCCGCTGGACTCGGCTCGGCCTAGCCGCCGACGGCATCACCGTTGCCGGGTGGCTCGAGTTCGTCCCCGCGACGGACGACCCCGAGTACCGGGGTTCCTACTACGGAGCCTTCGACTCCGCCCCGTCCATCGGGGCGTAGAGCCCAAACCGCCCGTCATCGCGGATAATTGATGACAACCCACCGCCCCGTAGAAGCGCTTGCGCTTTTTACGGGGCACCAACCCGAGCGCTCAATTCAGATTGAACCTTCAGGCTGGGAGACAATGATAGAGCCCATCGGGGCTCTTTTTGGTAATGGTAGTTATTCCTATGCAAAAGTGTTAAATGTGTTGAAACCGCTTATATTTGACTCAATTTTGGTTGAATGTTAGACTGTAACTATACCCATTACCCACCCGAGGAGGTGAGGCGAACGGCCCAAGCGAGCCGTCACCGCAGACCGCAATCCCGCGGTCGCAGACGAAGGGTAGTACCTTGCGAAAAATACTAGTAATTGCCACTACCGTGAGTACGCTCGTCCTTGGGACGATCGGAATCGGAGCGGCGGCGACGACCTCCCCAACGGAGACCATCGTCAAGTCATCGTTAAGCTCTGCTGATACGCGGATTCGTGCAGTTGACGAATCAAGAGCCACTCGATCTGAACGAAGACTGCCGCCACCTGTTATCACAACGCCGCGGGTCGTAAAGCCCAAGGTCGTTGTGCCGGTCAAGCCAAAACCGACGACTCGCTGGATACCGGTGAGCCTGCCGACTAGCGCTGTAAAGCGTCTGGCCATGAGCCAGCTTGCCGCCTACGGGTGGACGAGTCAGTTCGGCTGTCTCGACTACATCTATTTCCACGAGAGTGGATGGCGCTGGAACGCCCTGAACCCCGATGGCATCACCTACGGGATTCCTCAGGCCAACCCTGGCACAAAGATGGCCTCGGCCGGTGCCGATTGGCGCACCAACCCCGCTACCCAGATCAAGTGGGGGTTGCATTACATATTGAAGGCCTACGGGTCACCCTGCCAGGCCCAGGCGTTCTGGGTAGTTCATCACTGGTACTAAGCACTACGAGCCCGGAAGGGTCCCTCATCACGGGGGATCCTTCCGGGCTCTGCTCATTGAGGTAGTACAGATGATTTAACTCAGGCATAATGGCCTCATCCAGCCGCTTCCTTGAAAAGGTGATGATATGTCTCATACCCTACGGATGACCGAGTCAGAGCGTCGATCTGTATCTGCGGCCGCGTTCTTATCGCTACTGGTGGCAACCCTCCTCGTAGTCGTGGTCGGCTATATGCTTCTCACCGCTCCGGGCGTACCTATTCCGCACCCGTTCGTCTGGGCCGGCATAGTGCTCGCAACGGCCTGGCTCGGCTTCTACTGGGCACTGCTCGTTAGCCGACCCCTTAGTTCAATCAGCCTGCTCTACGTTCACTACTCTGGAAAGTGAGATCAATGACTCAGCTGTCGCTGTTCACGATATCGGACGAGGTCAAGATGCTACTCCCCAAAGTCCGCGACCGTCGGTCCAAGCTGATGCACATCCAGAATCGCTGGTTCGCCTTGGCGATAACGGGCGGGATCGTATTCTTACTCTCGCTACTCGTTCTGATCGGCCTCGGGCTTCTCTGGATTGTGACCAAAGATAATCTAGAAGTTGCTGCAATTCTATCGGCCTTCTGCCTTGGAGGGGGAATGATCCTCCTCAACATCGTTGGCTTGCGGTGTCCTCCGATCGACCAGGAGCTCTACAAGATCAACAATCACCTCTCTGCCCCTGAGTAATCAGGGGTCTTTTCGTTTAAGAGCAGGTATAATCTCTTCATGAGCAACAAGCCACTTCTGGTCTTATTCGATGGTTCGGCCGTCTTCCACCGCGGCTACCATTCTATCCCGCATCTCTCCACACGCGACGGCGTGCCGACCAACGCCGTGTTGGGCTTTGCCAATATTCTCCTGCGTGTACTTACCGATCTGAAACCAACCTATGCCATCGTCACCTGGGACAAGTCCGAGAAGACGTTCCGCAATGACCTCTACCCGCTCTACAAAGCGCACCGTATAAAGCAGCCGGACGATCTCTACGCCCAGATACCTACAACCCACGAGCTCGTCGATGCTCTAAATATCCCTTGGATCGAGCTCAGCGGCTTCGAGGCCGACGACATCATTGGAACGCTGGCCAAGCAGGCCGAGGAGCGCGGTGATCTCGATATTGTGATTGCCACGGGTGATAAGGATCAGCTTCAGCTCATCGACCGATCGACCGTGGTCGACATGTTTAACCCTCGGACGCCGGTCCCTACCCGCTACGATCTGGCCAAGATGCGCGAGAAATACGACCTCACGCCGCAGCAATTTATCGACTACAAAGCCATTATTGGCGACCCCAGTGACAATATTCCGGGCGTCGCGGGGATTGGCGATGTGGGTGCGCGCAAGCTCCTCGCCGAATACAAGACGCTCGATAACATCTACGAACACATCGATGAGATCACGGGCGGAATTCACGACAAGCTGGCGGCGAACAAAGAGATGGCCTATCTCTCGAAGAAATTATCGATTATTGTTTGCGACGCGCCGGTGAAGCTCGAGCTCGAGCCGGCTCATATTCACGATTATGACCGGCAGGCCGTTCACGACCTCTTTAGGCGTCTCGAGTTTAAGAGCTTACTCACCAAGCTGCCGCCCGATCTCTCCTCGATGTCAGGCGGTCCGGTAAACACTGCGCCGTCATTATTTGACGAGGGCGGCGAGGCGCCAAAACGTGAGCGCAAGCATCTCGAGACGGCCAAATATACCGCCATTGCGACCAAGGCGGCTCTAGGAGATCTGATAGGTAAGCTCAAACAGCAGCCCGTCTTCGCCCTAGACACCGAGACCGACTCGCTCGATACCTTAACGGCTAACCTGGTCGGACTCTCCGTCAGTTTTAAATCGGGTGAGGCCTACTATATTCCCGTTGGACACACGAACGGCACGCAGCTTGATCGCGATGACGTACTGGCTGAGCTCAAACCGATTTTAGAAGATTCCAAGATCGGCAAAGTTGGTCATAATATTAAATTCGATTATGAGGTCTTGCGACGCTACGGCATTGCGATCGGAACGATCGCCATGGACACGATGGTGGCGGCTTTCCTTCTAAACTCCCTCGGCCGCGCTCAATCGCTCGATGATCTGGCCTATAGCGAGCTCGGCATCGAGATGATCCCCATTAGTGAGCTCATTGGCACCGGTAAGACCCAGATTACCTTCGATAAGACGCTCATCGAGGAGGCCACCACCTACGCCGCCGAAGACGCCGACGTTGCTTGGCGCCTCTATGAGAGGCTTAAGATCCAGCTTGAGGAGGAGCAGCTGGCCGAGTTAGGCGAACGGCTGGAGTGGCCGCTCATACCGATCCTCGGCGAGATGGAACTAGCTGGCATTGAGCTCGATGTACCGTTTCTCAGGACCTTCGCCGTACGGCTCGATAAGCGCATTGGCGAGCTCAAGGAGCAGGTCTACTCCCAAGCTGGGGAGGAGTTTAATCTTGCCTCGCCGGCGCAGCTTAGCCAGATCCTCTACGGCCGTCTGGGACTCGCTTCGGCTGGGATCAAGAAGGGTAAGACGGGCATCTCGACGGCCGCCGGCGAGCTCGAGAAGCTACGTGACGCCCACCCGATCATCGAGCTCATCATGGAGTATCGCGAGTATGAGAAGCTCAAGAATACCTATGTCGACGCGCTACCAGAGATGGTGGCCGCCGATGGGCGTGTCCACACCAGCTTTAATCAAACTATCGCCCAGACCGGCCGTCTCAGCTCGACCAATCCGAATCTGCAGAATATTCCGGTTCGCACCGAGCTGGGGCGCGAGATCCGGCAAGCCTTTGTGGCGCCCAAGGGTCGGGTTCTCGTCTCGGCCGACTACTCACAGATTGAGCTCCGGGTAGCGGCGGCTCTGGCGCACGACCCGGACATGATCGAGACGTTTAAGAGTGGCATCGACCTGCATCAGCAGACGGCGGCCGAGCTCTACAGCGTTCCACTAGATAAAGTGACCAAGGATCAGCGTAGTGCGGCCAAGACCATCAACTTTGGCGTGCTCTACGGCATGAGTGCACATGGCCTTAGTGTGGCCACCGGCATGGACGGCAAGGAGGCGGCCGATTTCATCAATCGCTACTTCGAGGTACGCCCGGCACTCGCCAAATACATCGAAGAGACGAAGAAATTTGCTTTCGACAATCAGTATACGGCGACGCTCTTTGGCCGCCGCCGTCCCTGCCCGGAGATTCGGAGTACCAATTTCCAGATCCGAAGTGCCGCCGAACGCATGGCGGTAAACGTTCCCATCCAAGGCACTGCCGCCGACATTTATAAGCTGGCGATGATTGCGCTGGACGCCAAGCTCGAAGGTAACGCGCAGCTACTGTTGCAGATTCATGACGAGCTCATCGTGGAGACGTCAGTCGATCGTGGCGACGAGATCGCTGCCTTGATGAAACAGACGATGGAATCGGTCTATGACATAGGCGTGCCACTGGCAGTAGACACGGCGGTAGGAACGAACTGGGGCGAGCTCTAGCTCTGTTGATCGGGCGTCGGACCCGGCGTCTGGTAGCTGGTGCCGTGTTCCTCGTCAGTGACCTCAACCCCGCGCCAGAAAGCCACATAGCCGGAGAAGTTGGTGCCGATCTTCTCGATGGCTTCAGGGGGTGGAGTCTCGAAGGTCCAGGCGGCATCTTTGAGCTCCTCGCCCTCCTCGGCCATCAGCGAGTAGAATATGCCGGTACCTTTCCAGGGACAGCTGAGCGTCGTGTCGGACGGCACAAGGTGCTCGCGTAACACCGAGTCGGCCGGGAAGTATTGGTTGCCCTCGATCTCTAATGCTGCGTCAGATTCCGCGAGTAGTGTGCCGTTCCAGACTGCTTTCATGAAGTACCCTCTTAGTTACTCCTATTGTATCTTATCTGGACCAATCTTTTCGTCGACGATTTCGATATGGGCTCCGACCAATTGGTCCAGCAACAAATTCCCTTGAACCACATCCGGACCAGTCGCCGGTCCGCCACGCCCTAGAATGAGGTGACAATCCAG
>JBBRTP010000025.1:0-8666 GCA_038244255.1 Candidatus Saccharimonadia bacterium | reverse complement strand
TCACTTCGGCCGAACTCTCCCGTAACGAGGGGATCCTCTACGGCCTCAACCGTCATAATAACGGCCTCGTGCTTTTCGACCGTTTCAGCCTCGAGAATGCCAACATGGTAGTCTTTGCCAAATCTGGTGCCGGCAAGAGCTTCGCGATCAAACTAGAAGCGTTACGCTCCTTAATGATGGGTGTTGAGGTCATCGTGATCGACCCAGAGGACGAATACCGCACCCTCTGTGAGGCCGTCGGTGGCAGCTACTTGCGTCTCTCACTCGCTTCCGAGACGCGCATCAACCCCTTTGATTTACCCCGCGTGATCGACCAAGACGATGCCGATAACGCGCTACAAGCCAATATTATTACCCTCCATGGCTTGCTCCGCTTGATGATGGGCGGTGCCACCGTTAACACCACCACCGGGGCCACACTCAGTGCGCCACTCACTCCAGCCGAAGATGGTGATCTGGATCTAGCTATTATCAATACTTACGCACGGGCTGGTATCACCAAGGATCCGCTTACCCATAACGTAATGCCGCCCACGATGAACGACTTATATAATACTCTGGCCTCGATGACAGGGAATGGCCCAGGTCTAGCTCAGCGGCTTCGTAAGTACACTACTGGTACGTTCTCGGGTATCTTTAGCGAGCAGAGTAACGTGCAGATGGATAGCCCGTTCCTCGTCTTTAACATCCGCGACTTAGAGGATGAGCTCCGCCCGGTGGGTATGTACATCGCCTTAAACTACATCTGGAATAAGGTTAAAAGTGACAAACGCAAACGTATCCTAATCGTGGATGAGGCCTGGCAGCTGATGAAGTTCGATGATTCGGCCAACTTTATGTTTAGCCTCGCCAAGCGTGCCCGTAAATACTACCTGGGCCTTACCACTATCTCGCAGGACGTAGAAGATTTCTTAAGTAACAAGATGGGCCGAGCCGTCGTCGCCAACTCGTCGCTCCAACTCCTGTTAAAACAAGCACCGAGTGCTGTCGATATCGTGGCTGATACCTTTAAACTCACCGATGAGGAGAAGAACCGGCTTACGCAGTTCCCCGTGGGCGAGGGGCTCTTCTTCGCTGGACTCAACCACGTAATCATGCGTATCCTCGCCTCCCAGACCGAGTCTGAGCTGATCTCCACCGATCCGGCGGCTATGAAGGCCGCTCAGGACGAACAAGCCGCGGCCGATGCCAAAGCCGCCGAGGTAGCCTAGCATGGCGCTCGACCTCGACCCTGGTGTAGGGGAAGACGCCCGCGGCGAGGATCTCGCACGGCCAAAGTCACTCGATGCACACGGCGCCAAACCGTTAACTCCCGATGAGCAGGCTAAGCTAGATCAGATTGAATCCGGACTAAACGCCGGTAACACCGCCAAACAACCGCCTAACCAGATGATGGGCGGCGGTAAAGGTGGCGGTATGGCTAAGAGCCTCGGCAGTATGGCCAAAGGGATCGGATCATTTACTGGTAAGAATAAGAAGGGTCTTGGGGTTGGCGGGGGAATTGCCGGCATCATTATTGTGGCCTTCTTTAGTCTTTCAGTACTATTGCCCCTCAAGCTATTTGATATAGAGAAGAATCTCTTTAACCACAACTTCAAGGTTGAAGAGAACTCCGAGAAGAAGCTTGCCTCAAAGCTAATTAACCGCTTGAATCCCTACACCGAGGAGGGTCATGTAAAGCTGACCGGTCACGGTTTTTTTGGCAACAAATGGGCCAATTTTAAGGTCCAGAAATTTGATGCCAAACTTGCCAGCAAAGGGGTGAAGCTAAATATTGACCCGACCACCCATAAATTAATCTCGATTGAACGAAATGGTGCAGTCGAAGACTTCTCTAAAGCCGGAGTCGCCGAGAGCGCCCGGGCAATTATTGGCGTAGTGAACGATGAAGTGCCACCCTGGCGTATCGCAAAGCGCCTCAAGTTTATCAACCTTATGACCATCCGCTACGGCGTATCCTTTCGCTTCTGGCAGAGTGAGAAGTTCGCAAACGTTAAAGAGTACCTCCAGGACCGAACCAAGCAGATTCGAAATGGCGCCTCGAGTGATGAGGTGGCTGTAGCCGAGCGTGCCGCTGCACAAGGGAAGCCGGTGGACCCTAATAAGCCCACTACCTTTAACGATCAAAACGCCTCGGGCGACAAACTCATACAAGACGTCCAGAACGAGTTTACGAAGTCTGGCAGTATTAAGAGCGCAGTCCAGGTCGGAGTTGACGCCATAAAGGGTAATAAAGGCATCGGTTTCGTAGGTATGGCGGCACTGGTCTGCCAGGTCAAGGCCATCGCCGACGAGGCCGTCCAGAACGGTTACGCCCAGCGGGCGCAGGAGCTTATGCGGCAAGGCGGGAGCCTACTAGCCGCCGCCAGCCAACTGCGTGCTGGCAAAAGTGTGGACCCAGCAGCTCTAAATTACTTAATGACACAGTACCAGGGTGACGCCAATGCCAAGCCCATCACCGTCCACGTCAATGGCCAGACGACCACCGCACCAACCGAGAACTCGCTCGACTTCACCCAAGCCGCCGACTGGCGTCGCTCCACCGGTGAGCCAGTAAACAGTGCCAATCCCGAGATGAGTGGCGCCGCTAATCCGGCGGCTAAGAACGGCCTGGCCGAAGTTATCGGCATCATTGACGGTCTCTCCGCCGCAGTAGGAGGCAACGCGATCTGCGCCGTAACGACCGGCATCCTTGGCATGGTCGTCCAGGCCGTCGAGCTCGGGGCGAACCTATTTGATGCCGGTGTTGAGGAGGTGGCATCAACAATTGCTAAATTCGCTATTCAAGCCGTTCTCGTAGCTAAGGTGGTACCGCGCGTTCTCGCCGGTGCTGCCGGACTTGCCATTACCGGCACCGAGAACGCCATCCAGTTGATCAGTAACGATAACTCAGGTCTCGCTCTGATGGCCAGCGATTACTCCCGAAGTTTTGGTGCTATACCGATCAGCGACCCTAGTTACAAGCTGCTCGCCGACCAGGCGAACGCGTCGGATATCGCGGCAACCAAATCTAAGGGTCTCACCTATAGCCTCCTAGCGACCGACAATCCCAGTTCGCTGATATCTAAGATAATCATTAAGGCGCCATCGACGCCCCAAGCCGCAGTAACCGGTTTTGCCTCGATGTTTATGCACCTTCCTAGTGTGTTTACTAACGGCCTACTCGGAATTATCCAGCCGGTTCATGCTGATTCAAGTAGCGATAACCCCAACGCCTTCCAGCGGTACGGCTTTACCGACACCGAGCTCGATAAATATGAAGTCGATATGCTAGCCAACTACTTTGAAAACACCGTAGCTACCGTCAATAACCAGCCGATCAGCCGTCTCGACGTACTGGGTAACCCTGACGGCTACGCCTTTGGTGCAGAAGACACCAACCAGAATGACGCTCTCCACTGCTTTGTGAATTCGTTCGTAAATCCAGAGACTGGCGCAAACGACCCAGTATGCCTAAATATTGGCTACCTAACCCAGAATAGTGGCCAACCTACGCCTTCAGAGAGTGACTTCGCAACAAGTCTCCAGAAGAACGTCTACGATGTGTACTGCCAGGCTAATCTGGCGGGGCAAAGCTGCCCATTCACGGCCGCTGCCGATGAGATGCTGCGCTACCGTCTTTACCTGGGGTACCAGCATGTGGGGGCACCGCTCATAAGCGTCGCGGAGTCGGGCCAATGAGACTATTACGGACAATTCAAGTAGCCGTCATCGGAATTACCCTACTCACGCTTGGTAATACCGGCTTACTCGCCGCGTCGCCAAGCCCATCGCCAAGCCCATCGCCTAGCCCTTCACCCAGTACTGCACCAGGTGGTATCTCGGACACCGACTGGAACGCGATTAATAACGACACCGTCTACTACAACCCCGACGCCGGCGGGGCGACCTGCACATCATCGGATGTGAGCGCCTCGGTTGGCCTATCACAGGCAATCATCGATGGCATCAATAAGAACAAAGCCGACTACGTGGCCGCCAGCCAGACCTATAACTTCCCCTGGCAGATCATGGCAGCGATTCATTATCGTGAACACGGCTTCTCACGAACCAACCCTTCAAACGGCCAAGGCATCTTCCAGTTCTACTCCAAGGCATTAGCCTATGCCAAGTCCAAAGCAACCAGTGCCGATGCTGGCCTCTCCAACGACGCCCTCATCATCAAGTACCCACTCTTTCCTCCCGGCCCGGTCGATGCGGCAGAGATGCAGCGCCAGCTGGGCATCATGATCGACTTTCTCCACTCAAAACAGAAGAGCGAGAATTATAGCAATCACAAGACGCCAATATCCAACTCATACCAAGATCCCGATACCATCAAAGACACCTTGTGGCGCTACAACGGCGCCGACCAGCACTCCAAAGATGCGGCGGCACAGCTCGGGTTCAACGCCAATACCCAAGGATATGAGGGCTCATCGTACGTGATGAATCAGTTTGATGCCAAACGCTTGCACATGCAGGTGGCGCTGGGCGATCAGACGGGGCAGTACGGACCCGATGACAATATGGGAGCCTTCACAATGTACAGCCGGCTCGGTGGCGCCTCGGGCTCAAGCTGTAGTGCCACCGGTGGCGGCTCAATACTCAGTGTGCTCCACCAGGAGCTGGCGCTTCACCTGACCAGCGGTGCAAGTGTGCCGAATGGCAGCAGTGACACCTGCGGGCCGCGCTACACCTCGGGCAATGCCGCCAATGCCAAGTACTCCGGTGGTGCCTGCGAGGCCTGGTGCGCCGACTTTGCCTCCTGGGTCTACAAGACGGCGGGCACCCCGCTAGTAGGTGGAGTAGATGGTTGGCGCTGGTCCGGGACCATCGCCTTCTCCGAGTATCTTAAGAATAAGCAGGTCTGGATCTACAATAATCCGGGTGCCTCACCACCACAGCCGGGGGATCTCATCTTCTTCGACTGGAGCAAGTGGAGTGGTAATCAGACTAACACCGGTTCGTCGAACCAAGGTATCGATCACGTGGCTATCGTCGAGGCCTTCGACGGTACTTCGGTAACTTATATCGGTGGGAACCAATCAGGCAATGGTAACGCGACCGTATCGCGTGAGAAGATAGCTTTAAATGCCGGACCAATCGTTGGTTATGGGAGACTCAAGTAATGTCACGTACACGAATCATTATGCTAATCGGAGGATTCGTCCTGATACTCCTCGTTATCGAGGTGGTTTATCAAACAACACACCTAATAATCACCGGCCAGTATCCGTCGTCCAACGCCACTAATATGCCGACGGTCGCCCCAATTAAGCTCACCTTCAATAACGCTGTCGATCCCACGAGCATTAAGTATACGATCACTCCGGCGGTGGATATAAAAGTCCAAGTCACAAAGGGTCAGATACTCTTTATCCCGACGGCTGGGTTCATCACTGACCAGACGTATACGTTTAATCTGAGCTCAGTTTCGACGAAGGGTGGTGGTACTACAACCTCCAGACAGTTTAGCTTTACCACAAAATATTTAACTGCCGCAGAGGTGCCGAGTTGGGTTAATCAAGCGAACCTCCAGCAGACCGACTCTCATTTAAATTCAAACCCAATCGTCGCAATGCTCCCTTACGAGACACTTGATTATAAAATTGAGTACCACCTCGGTAATAACCAAGAGGTAATCCTAGATATTCAACTCTACGGCCAATATAACCGACCCGACCAGTACAACGATTACATTCAGCAGTTAAAGGACAATAAAGCAGCTGCGCTACAGTACCTGAAAGATAAAGGCTTTGATCCTAAATCCTATACCATCATCTATACGCCGGCAATGGCACAATCGTACTAATTGAGACTGCCCACCGTTATCGCGACGCGCGTCTCCGTCAGCGCGTGACGCGTACACAGCTCAATTTGGCGCATCCGAAGATCCGACGCTACCGATGAATTAGGCGTAACGAGCCGGAGCGTACCTTGGTGGAGTTTCTTCGCCCGAACCTGACCCGGATACCAGTCGTCGAGCGTCGCTTGAATCTGGGTGAGAATATCCTCGCGGTCCATTCCTAGCTGGAGGCGCTTTTTTGCAAAGTATTCCGGCTCAAGCATGGATAAACTCGGCCGTCGAAATAATGCTATGGGGGGTCTTAATCTCGCGCGTGATGGCGTCGGCGTCGGTGGTGGTGATGATCGTCTGGTGACGATCGAGCCGGTTCAAGAGGTAAGTACGGCGGTCATGATCGAGCTCGCTAAAGACATCGTCTAGTAGTAATATCGGGCGAACTCCGGTCTGAGCCTCAGCGTATTCGAGCTCAGCTAATTTACAGGCGAGCACCACCGTGCGAGTCTCACCCCGTGAGGCTACGGCCGAGATGTCGTTATTCTTAAACCGCACCTTAAAATCCTCTCGATGCGGCCCAATGGTGGTAAATCCAGCTGCCAGATCACGGGTGAGATTATGTGCCAAAGTCGCCACAAACTCATCGGCATAGTTACCCGCGGCCACACTCGACAGATACTCAAGCTCGACCTGCTCGGGGGCTCCGGCAATATCGGCATAGAGGGCCGGAATGGTCTGGTTGAGAATCCGAATCAGTTCTTGGCGGCGCTGAAAAATCTCGAGGGCTAGCTCGGCCAACTTGATATCCCAAGCAAATATCTCCTGCCGCAAGCGCTCAATATCAAAGCCATCAAGGAGGGCGTTACGCTGTTTTAAGACGCGCCGATAATTCTGTAAGGTCTTAAGATAATGCCGATCGGTCTGACAGAGAATAAAATCAAGATAACGTCGCCGTCCATCAGGCGAGCCCGATACCAGCTCAAGATCGGTGGGTTCAAACAGGGTGATCTGTAGATGGCCGATATGACTTGCTAACGTCCGCTTGGCACCGTCATGGGTTACCCGCTTCTCCAACGCACCGGTAGCCACTGATACCCCCATCGCTAGCTCTTCTTCACCGGCAGCCACAATACGAAAGTGATCTTGCTTATGGCGTATCAGATCGCGATCGCGAGCCCTAAATGATTTAGTGGAGGCGAGCACGTAGAGACTCTCGAGTAAATTCGTCTTACCGCTGGCGTTCGGACCCACGATCAAAGTAACAGACGGATGTAGTTTAAATTCCGCCCGCTCGTAAGAGCGAAAATTGGTTAGGACCAAGCTCTTAATCGTCATTGATCTATTGTATCTAATTAATCAGTCGAACTACGTTCGAAGCGGCATCACAATGTGTATGTAATCATCTTCGACACCGTCACCGCAGGGCGAAATCACACAGGCGTTGAGCTTGCCGCTGGTGGCAAAGGTAACCATAGGGGACTTAATCACTGATAGCGCGTCTTGAAGGTAGCGGGCGTTTAGCGAGATATCGCTATCTTCACCCGATACTTCGCATTCGGCCGACGAAGTATTACCACCAACCTCTGAATCACTCGCCACTACGCTTACTTCGCCGTCGGCCTTGATATCAATCTTAATACTTCCCGCACTCTCACGGGCAAAGAGGCTTGCCACCTTGGTGATACGACCGAACTCGGCTGTATCGATATCAAATGAGGTCTCGGCCGTCTTCGGGATAATCTGGCGGTAGTTGGGGAATTGTCCGTCGATGAGCCGGGATACGAGCTCAACCTCATCAACTCTAAACATCACTTGGTTCTCGTCGAGATATATTTCAACATCACCAGCGGCCTCGCCTAAGAGGCGTACAAGCTCCTGCATCGTCCGGACCGGTACGATTACCGATAGTTCTTTTGACTCACCTTCTGGAAGCTCTAGACGCTTCTCAGCCAGACGGTACGAGTCGGTGGCCACTACATAAAGCGTGTCTTTCTCGGTATAGAGAAATACTCCAGCGAGCACCGGGCGGGCTTCATCGGCTGAGGCCGCTACTACGACCTGCACCAGGGCATCCTTAAATGTTTCGGCCGAAAGCTTTAATACTGGCTCGGTCGTCACCTGGGGAATAAGGGGGAACTCATCGGCCGAGATGCCATTAATCTGAGACTCATAGTGATCGGTCTTTACAGTGAGATTCGAACCGGTGGCCTCGAGTGTAATATTGCCGTGAGGTAAACTTGCGACGAATTCGGCGAAGAGGCGGGCGGGGACGGTGAGTGAACCTTCGTCCTCAATCTTGGACCCGATCCAGTAATTAATACCGATCTCAAGATTGGTAGCCGAGAGTCGCAAGCGGTTACCGTCGGTCGATAAGAGCACGTTTGAGAGGACGGGGAGACTGGCGCGGGTTGAAACCACCCTACCCACACTACTTAAGGCTCGGGAAAGATTCTCTTGGGTTAGACTCAGTCTCACTTATCCACTCCTTATCTGGTGTCTTCATTATACAGATATTAAGTTAAAACTAATCGTAATCATAATAAGGGTTGTGGAAGATGGGTATAACCCGATTTATGGCTTGAACGGCGAGGTAAAGTGCTCGTGGTAATCAGGGATAAGTCGAATGTTTAGCTGGGGGTGGACGACGGACGAGGTGGGGATTTATCTGATAATACCGGCACGGGGTGGGGAAGCGTAAGGACTTTACCCAGGTAATCCTCAGGTTACCCCCAGGAGTTATGCGCATAGTGTGGACAGTGAGTTAAGCGGCCGAGACGATACGCTCGCGGATGGCCTGGACCTCGGTGCGGAGATTCTCGTCACCCTCAATTTGGCGCTCAATCTTACTGACCGAGTGCATGGCAGTGGTGTGATCGCGCCCACC
>JBBRTP010000024.1:0-8675 GCA_038244255.1 Candidatus Saccharimonadia bacterium | reverse complement strand
CCTACGCAAGGCCATCGGAGCATCGAGTGTAACCGTTCTGAGCCAGTTCCTCATCGAGGCGGTCGTTCTGAGCATCTTCGGCGGCGCACTGGGCATTGGTGTCGCCTACCTGATGGCTATGGGCGCCGGAAAATTGGCCGGTATCACGCCGGCCTTCACGCTTAACTCGATCCTCCTGGCGGTCGGGGTCTCAGCCGGTGTTGGTATCGTCTTTGGTATCGCCCCGGCCATCCAGGCGGCTCGCAAGCGCCCGATTCAAGCTCTAAAGGCCGAGTAGCTCAAGCCGTTTTTACGCCAGTTCGGCCTTAAGCTTCTCTACCAGCTCAACCGGGCTTGGGTCGATGCCATTTAGGAAGGCTAGATAGGTCGCAACGTATTCACCGAGCGTGATCGTCCAGACCAACTGCTGCAGCTTATCTTCGCCCTTGGCCTGCACCTCGATCGGCGAGAAGGCGCTGGAGAGCAGCTTATTGGTGATATCGAAGCGCTTTTGGACCTGAGGGTGGTCCTTATCCGAACGAAGCTCAATAACTTTTAGGCCGCTACGCTCGGGGTGGCTCCAGCCGATAAATTCGTTGTGGTTAAGTTCAGGAAAGTAATTATAGAAGGCCAGGTTTTTGGCATTCTCGTTGAAGGCGATCTTCCACTTCATGGCAGCAAAGGCCAACGTGGGACCGGCGTAAACGACCGCAACATGCCCCACCAGAGCGGTGGCGATCTGCTTGGCTTGGTTCTGGTCGGTATTGGTCGTGGGTCCCCAATCGCCGGTCTGATCAGCCAGCCAAGTAGCCACGGCCGCTAGCTCGTCGACGATTCCCTTAAGCAAACCGAGGCCTTCGATCATCTGTGCCAAGGCACGAACGTCGTAGAGCACCGCCATGCGCGGCTGGTAGCCCTCTGGTAGCTCGTAGTGAAAGAGCGGGTGACCCTTCGCCTCCGCCTCAGCCAGCAACTTACCTCCAGACGATATAACGACGATCTTGGCGTGGCGCTCCTCAGCAACCTGAAGCGCAGCAATTGATTCTTCGGTGTTGCCCGAATAGCTCGAGGCGACAACCAGCGTCGTCTCGTCAACGAAAGCCGGTAGGTCATAATCGCGGACGATCACTAATGGAAGCGGCAATCGGTCGCCGAGCCACGTCTTAATAAACTCCGCGCCCTGAGCCGAGCCGCCCATGCCAGCGATCACTATTGAACGAATGTCCGTTAAATGCGACAACTCCGGCTGATCGAACTTGTAGCGCAACTGATCCGGTAGGGCGGCGATCACGCCTAAGGCATTAGCTTTATCGAGGCGGGCAATGAAATCGGCTTGGTCTAACATCTGGTTCTCCTGATTACTACCATTATGGCACGAGAAAGCCCTCGGACGAATCCGAGGGCAGTGTACGGCGGGCAGCCTTCGCTGGTAAGCTAGTGACTGCCCGCCGAAAGATCGAAGAGAGCGCTCACGCGGAGCACTGCCGGTTGGCTACGTGTTAAGCATCATCCGATCATCGGCAGTGATGACGGCACCTTGCAGCCTGAGATTGGGGAAGTATTCCCCGTTGTGGTGAGAGCAGAAGAGAAGCTCTCCGCCTTTGGTGAGCCTCACCCTGACGTAAGCTTGAGCACCACATCGATCGCAGCGGTCACTGGCAGTGAGACGCGGCCGACTGAGGGTTCCTGCAGTGGTAGTCATGAGGCTGCGCTCCCTTGTACCGGTTGGCTGGTGAGCCGACGGACGTAGACGAGCGCTGCCGGCCAGATGGCGCCGGGGTGGTCGATGGTCAATAGAGCGAAACGGCGCCGGATCTCCTCGTTGCGAGGTTCACCGTGGGTGTCCTCGATGAGGGCGAGCTGCTGGTCGAAGTACGCGATCGTCGCGGCCGCTGTAGCAGGCGCGCCGTGGGAGCCCGTTGGCGTCGTGCCTCGGCGCAGCCACTCGACGAATGAGGCAGTCTGGGTCGTCTCGACCCGGCTGATGATGGCGCCGGCCGGCGTCGAGGGCTGGCAGAGACCGACTCGACCCTGCGGCCGCCCTGCGACCTGCCGCTGAATCTGTCGACGTTCGACGCCTCTCGGTGCATGGGGTAGTTGGGGTCCGACAGGTCTTGGTAGAGCTCGAACGTGCATGATGCCCACCTCCGACGGTTGATTAGGGGCAAACTAGCTTCAACGGTTTAAAACCAGATTGCCCCTAACAAAAATCGGCGCACCCACTCATAGCATTACGCTAGGAATAGAGTCGCCGCTCACCAGGAGTTAGCCCTTTTCTTTCCACGAATATGAACTAAATCTAAAAGGTGCTTACGCTAGTACTTATCACAAAACTACACCGCACATTGAGCAAGGTCAACTATAAGTTTGAATATACCTATTTGTTGTTAGAACTCTCTTCCTAGAATCGTGCCTTGGCACGGCTCTAGAGGAGAGACAACGAATGCAATAGGGGCACTGGGGGAGGTTGGCACGAGCCAACCTCCCCCAGAAGCGAGCGGTCGATGACGAAGGGAAGTAGCGCCATCGAGCCGTTTATTGTGCGTGCGACTCTATATCGTTCTTGAGCGGGTAAAGCGTTAGCTCAAGAACTCGTCCAACCGGCTCCTCTTTCAGAGGAACCAGAAAGAGCTTAGGTTCACCAGGGGTACCGGCCTCATCGTCTAAAGCACGATTGAAGTCGATCCCTATCCGAAACTGAGCCCTGAACACCGGTAAAAGCCTGTTCAAGGCTTCGTGAAGCTGAACGCTTGTCATACGCTCATGTTGGTAGTTGTTCACTACGTCTACATAGCGCTGCAAGTAGTTCGCGGTGGTGAGTGTAGTACCAAGGAAATTGGTACGGCTCACTCCCCAGGCCAGAACCCGAAGCATGTCGAGGTCGTCGACCAGAACATGTACTCCACCGGCGACATCCTCGAACTTGAGATCGAGACTCTCGAAGTCCTCGGTTGCTCGTGCAAGGCGCTCGAGCAGGTCCGTCTCCACCATCAGAGGTGGGCCGGATACGAAGACCAAGTACAGCTCGAGCACCAACCAGTAGAGATCCTGATCGGGCTTATACTGACGGGTTTTACGCAAGCCTCGCTCGTCTTGCTTCATCGCCCCTCCCGGGGTTCGATTGTGAGCCTCCGGGGGAGACGCTCATCGAGCGACCGCCTTATTTTGAAGCGACCGCTCGATGAGCGTCTCGGAAATATTGCATTCGTTGTCAAAGTATCCCTCGAAAAAGAGGAATGTCTCATAGTAGCATAAATGGTTAGTAAAGTCAATTAATAACAAGAGACACCCTATTTGGGTGTCTCGGAATAATAGCGGGTTGGGACAGGATAGAGAGGTGGACGTGGGGCGAGCTGAGAATTTACCAGCCCGCCCCAGGTCACTTTCCGGTATCACCTACTGGTGACCCGCCGGTCCGGGGTCTCAACTCGACCATGAGCCCGTCAGGGCATGTTGGGCGGAGATGGAGTAATGAGCTAGGACACATTCAGGCTTTGCAGCCCTCCTTTAGACACAAGGTCCGTCCGAACAGATCACTGTCATCCGCCCCGCCTCCTAATAAGTTGGCGTGGCTCCTTGCTGTGCTGGCACTCTGGCTGGGTCCTAAAACTAGGACTAATCAGCTCAGAGCCGCGCTAATCGTTGTGTCACATCACTCTCTTTTCGTCGAGGGCAGATGGTAACTTGCGGTCACAAGGAAGCTACAACGAGTGGAGTAACAGTGAGTCACCGGGAGGCCGGTCGACCGAGCGCCCTAAAATTCGGGCATCGGGGTCACGCCGGGTGGAGCCTCGATTGCTCGAGGGCACTTCCGGCGATCATGGGCCGACCGGCCCTCCTCGGTTCGCCGACTTGCGGCGAGCGGGCACACCCCCCAGGCTGCCCAGCCAGCAACCGTCGCATCCGCATAACGGTGACGGCTCTTGGCTGGGCAGATTTATCTCTCTATCCTGTCAAAGTTCTACCACAAAAGTAGATGAGACGAATCATAGCACACATTGTTAATTGTGTCAATGCTTATTATCAGAGTCCGTTAGACGGCGGGGCTTGGCTGGTGAAAGTGCGCGTGGGCAGCGTGAGGCATCACCCCACCCGATTCGTGTAACGCTTGTCTCACGTCGTGACGTAATCCGTCGAGCCCTCGGCGCGTCAGCCGGAATCCATCCAGCACCTCGCGCGGAACCGAGATCTCGAGGTGCAAGTGACCATGCTTCTGCTCACTCAGCGGATAATAGCGCCCCGTCTTGGCATCAACTGTCACGATGCGCCCCTGCCACAATGCGATAAAGTCATTACCGTGCAAATCCTCCTCGAGCGTGCCATAGCGGAGTCCGACGAGCTCCGACATACCCATGAGGGCGGCGTGCAAGGCGATCTCTGAGATGGCGCCAGTGATCTCGCCCGTTGCCCACTGTTCGTGGCCACTGCTAGCCATCGTCAGCCACTGCGTCAGGTGATCGCGATCGACCTCCTCCCGATTACCCTCGATGAAGCTCCGCACGGTGTGATTGTACTCGCAGGCGGCGTGTCTGAGCATCTCATAGTGGTGTCCTGTCGTAACGAGCTGCTCGTGGCTGAGGCGCCCGTGGTGGAGTGCCTCGCGATCGGTGTTGAGCTGGTTCTGGATGAGTGCCTGCTGCCGAGCACGTACGAGCAGTTCCGCTAGGTGCTGTAGTGTGCCATCAGGCTCCCCATGGATCCAGCGCTCCTCGGCTAGCTTGGTAGACTCCTGGACGCCGTGCGTGTCCCGATACTTCTCGATGTCGGCCAGCACCAGGTGTGCGCGGGTCACCAGATCGGACCGTCCGATTACCGTCTGCTGCGCGATGTTGTCATCACTATTCATACCCTAAGCCTAGCATCTTCGCACCTATAATTCGCTCGATAATAGTTGAGAGAAGAGAGTATGACATCCACATGGTCAGCGACGACCTCGCTAGAATGAACCTTTACCCCAGACATCATCGCCGACTCGACTTCTGTGTTGGCGCTTTTGAATATGCCTCGACCAGGCCGTTACCAATCTCAGATTGCAACTCCTTGATAATCTTATCGCTGGGCCTACTACCCTCTACCCGGAGCGGATCGACGTGAATCGTAAGATGAGGACGATCACTCTGCCATCGCGTTTCGGGTCTTCCTGCGCTGGTCTTCACATCAATGGCAGCCCACCCTCGAACGGTTTTAATCGCGATGTCGACGCCCCGTAAGTCACTCTCAATATCAGCAAATTGGGCGAACGTAACACCTGGCATCGTCCCGAGAGCGTCCATAACGGCGAGCTCTGACACAACCCCATCTACGGCGCGATGAGCGAACTCGAAGGCCCGAGGTGTGCCCCCTGCAGCCGCACCAATGAAGCTTGAGATTGTAGCCCTATCAAGCTCATCACGGCCAGCCGCCACGACATCACGAAGCAGATGATTAAACTCACAACGACGATAGACTAATTGCTTTTTTAATTCAGTATCATGGCTGTTTAGGGTGCCCGCATTATTCATCTGGTCGAGCTTAGTCTGGTACCGACTAGCCGCGATCGTATCAATCATAAGCTCATTAAAGCTACGTAGCGTCTGGTTGTCCTCACCGTCACAGTAGGTGTCCTTAAGCTCCGGGATGAGCTCTCGCATGGGGACACCACGTCGCATATTATATTCAGCCTGAGAGCGAATCCTCTGTGAAACCGCCTCGTAATCTTCAATCTTTGGATCTCTTTCCGCAGCACGAAGGTGATCCGGGTTTTTGAGCTCATCAAACGGCGTAGCCTCAGCCCTCAGACTGTCATAATCTACTCGATTGCCAGCTTCTTGTTGAGGCCCAATGTGATCGATGCTCATACTCTAAGCCTAGCATCTTGAAATAAGGAAAACAAAAAAGACCCGTAGGTCCAAGGTAGTTTGGTCCCACCAGCCTGGATTCGATCCAGGCTGGTGGGGCTAGAAGGGACGGTCGGACTGCAGCCAGGCTCATTTGCATGCCGGCTGATGGTGCGTGACCCAAGCGGGCCACCGAATGGTCAAGCGGGTGGTACTCGGGCTCATTGCCCGTGGGCTTCACGCCAGTTGCGCGCTCTTCTGAAGGTGAATTGTGCCGGCTTTACCCGATCCGGTTTGCACCGGACGAGGTGGTTTCGGACACCACCGAGAAGCGGCTGCTCCGTAGGCACGGGGCTTATGGTTTGCGGATGCGAGATCCGGGTCTGATGCTAAGCGTTACTTATCTTAGCAACCAGGGGTACCCATCTCGCTGGTCCTGCAGGTCTCAGCCATGCAAGACGTGGACTGTCAGGAGCTTCGACGCCCGTGGCGTCGGATGTGGGGTCGGCGCTCTCGCTGTCACTCTTGGCGCCGCCGCCTCTTAGGTTGCAGTACGGTTGTGCAGAAGGTAAACGAGATGCAGTTTAACGCGCCGTAGTTACGGCGGTTGGGGCAAGGCTGGGTCCTTCACGGTTCCATCCTCCCTCACTGCAGGACACGGTCGGTCCTACCACTAGAGTGCCTACTGCTAAGCAATCCGGGGCTAGGACCCACCGTTATTTATCTGTCAACGAACCACCATAAGTGGAATTGGAATAATATTAGTCCCGCTTCGTCTAATCGTCAACTCTGGCCACCAAAAAACCGCCCGTAGTGGCGGCATCGTAACTATTTCACTTTGGGTTGGTGGGGAGGGTCGGACTAAGCCTTCCCTCCCCACCCGATGTTGCTACTTCTTCTTCCCGGCGCCGGCGAGCTGTGACGCCTGTCGGTCCCGCTCGGCGCGAGCGCGCTTGCGCTTGATCTGCTCGGCCGACGGACCCTTTCGGGAACCGGCCGTGGAGACCGGGTCGGTGAGGTCGCGCTCGATGCGCAGCAGACCCCATCGCAGGTGCCTGAGAGCCTTCTCGAGAGCGACGAACTGAGAGGGTGTGACCGAACGGTCAGGTAGCGTGAGCATGCGGTCGAAGAGCGTACCGTGAGTCACGATGAGCTCGTAGGCCGACCCGGCCTCCTCAATGAGCTCGGACCGCTTGGTGAGGAGGGTTCGACGCTTCTGCTCGTTGGACTGCTCAGCGATGAGCTTCTTGAGCTCAGCAACAGCAAGCGAAACACGCATGCGGTACTCCGCACCACAACCGGGATTGACCGGTCGAAGGAGTGCCTGAGTCTGGTCCGGCTTGAGAATGAGGCCGAAGTAGAGCTCCAGCCTCTCGGCCGTCTCAACAGCCTTAACGCGCTCGGCCTCGGCCTTCTCGGCCGTCCAGGCGACAGGAGTGGTCGAGATGGTCGCATTGCTCATTGCAGCCTCCAAGGCCAGAAGTAACAGCGGGGGGATGTAGCAAGGATCAGCTACTAAGATCGGGATGATCTCAATAGTTACATACCATCATATCATAATGCTACAGCTTTGTCAATATACTTTAGCCACACAACCAGAGAGGCCCCAACTGGAGCCTCCCGGTAACCCTCTAACTTATCGAACCGATCTAGTAATCCATCCCCATACCACCCATACCCGGCATCCCACCACCAGAGCCGCCGCCGACCGACTTCTCCTCGGGGATCTCCACGATGAGTGATCCCATGGTCATAGCCGTTCCAGCTACCGAGACGGCGTTCTGTAGCGCTTCACGGGTCACCTTGGCCGGGTCCACGATACCTGCCTTCTTAAGATCAAGCACCAGCTTAGCTGGCTCGTTTATGTCGAATCCAGCCTCCCAGGAGTCCTGGTCGAGCACCTTGGCCAGCTTCTCTTCGGCATTAAGACCAGCATTGCGCATGAGCTGCTTAAATGGCTCCTGTAGCGCCTCCATCAGGATAACCCAACCGGCTCGCTCGCTCTCGCTCATGCCTTTCACCGTCTCGAGGTGACGGGCAATCTCGCGAGCAGCATACACGAGCGTCACACCACCGCCGGTGACCACTCCCTCAGCCACGGCTGCCTTGGTAGCAGCTACCGCATCATCGACCCGGAACTTCTTCTCCTCAATCTCGGTCTCAGTTGCACCACCAACCTTAATGACGGCAACCTTACCGGCCAGAGCCGAGAGACGTTTCTCGAGATTCTCCTTATCGTATTCGCTGGTAACGTGCTCAATCTGAGCTTTAAGCTGGTCCATACGCTGCGTCACTACCTTAGGGTCACCGGCACCTTCGATGAGCGTTGTGTCGTCTTTGGTCGCGATAATCTTACGCGCCGAGCCCAGCATGTCCAGCGTGGCACTCTCAAAGGTAATACCTTGTTCATCCGATATCACAGTCGCACCGGTGAGCGCGGCGATGTCTTCGAGCACGGCCTTACGGCGATCACCAAAGGCCGGAGCCTTGATCGCCAAGGTATTAAAGACACCCTTCAGCCGGTTTAACACCAGTGTAGCCAGGGCCTCGCCGTCTACATCTTCGGCAATTAGGACCAGCTCCTTCTTGCCACCCTGGGCAATCTTCTCGAGTAACGGCAGAATATCTTGAATCGAGCTGATCTTCTTATCGGTAACTAATATCAACGGCTTCTCGTAAACGGCCTCCATGCGAGCCATATCGGTGGCCATGTAGGCGCTCACGTAGCCACGGTCAATCTTAAAGCCCTCGACGATCTCCTTCTCCAGACCAAGCGACTGACTCTGCTCCACTGTCACAGTACCGTCCTGTCCGACGGCCTCAATGACATCGGCGATGAGCTCACCAATCTCACTGTCACCGGCGCTCACGGTCGCCACT
>JBBRTP010000023.1:0-9347 GCA_038244255.1 Candidatus Saccharimonadia bacterium | reverse complement strand
TGTAGCGCCCACCAGCGGCATGCGTAAGGGCGTGGTGGTGGATGTGGAAGAGACCGTGTCGTCGATTACGGCCGCCGTCGATGAGGCGGAGCGCATCTCGGGTGTGGCCATCGACCGTGCGACCATCTCCATCGATGGCGCCCACGTGTCGAGCCTGAATTCCAAGGGCGTAATAGCCGTAGGTCGGGCCGACCAAGAGATTACCATCGAGGACCTCCGCCGCGCCGAGGAAGCTGCTACAGCTATCCAATTGCCGCCCAACCGCGAGATTCTCTCGGTTTTTCCGCGGTCTTACACGGTGGATGCTCAGACCAACATTAAGGATCCGGTGGGTATGCATGGAGTGCGCATCGAGGTCGAGTCTCATATAATTACGGGGGCAACGCCAGCCATTAAGAACCTCGATCGCAGCATCTATCAGGCAGGAATTGAGATACAAGGACAGGTTCTGGTACCGCTAGCCGCGGCACGCGCCGTACTCACCAAGCGCCAGAAGGAACTCGGCGTAGCCGTTATTGATATTGGCGGTGGTACCACTGGTGTAGCCGTATTTGAAGAAGGCGACGTACTTTATTCGAGCGTCTTACCGGTGGGAGCTGGCCACATTACCAATGACTTGGCGATTGGCCTCAAGACCGATGTCGACACCGCCGAGAAGATCAAGCTCAAGTACGTCCGGGCACATACTAGCAAGAGCAATCTGAGCGAGAAGATTCGCATTGAGGAGCTCGAGGGCGATGAGAACGTGGTGACACGTCGTGAACTGCAGCGTATTGCCGGAGCCCGCCTCGAGGAGATATTCCATCTCGTCCGTGCCGAGCTTAAGAAGGTCGGTAAGGACGTCATGCTGCCAGCCGGCGTAGTACTCACCGGTGGCGGTGCCAAGATGCCTGGCATCGAAGAGCTTGCTCGCCAGCTACTCGATCTGCCGGCCGTCATTGGTAAGCCTGAGGGCTTCAGTGGCATTGTCGATCGCATCAATGACCCGGCCTTCGCCGCACCTGTGGGCTTGATGCTTGAGAACATGAGTCAGGGCCGCGCTTCTGTTACGCCGGGAGCGGGCATCGGCCGCACCGTCGACCGTATCAAGGGTGTCTTCAAGAACTTATTGCCATAAACTTAACGTCACTCGCTATCGTCATTGAAACTCAGGTACCTGGCCACTCTAAGGGATAGGCCCGCCTGAAGAGGTGCCGGGTCAGAATGGTAGCTGTCTGGTAAGAATTCCAGTTGGCTATATTTGTCGAACGCTCATCGCAGCGCCAACGAACACTAAAAGAACTCTGCCTGTGGAAAACTTTTATGCAGGCAATTTGACCGAATTTTCAAAACCCAATATATATTGAAAATAACAATGCTTTGGTATAGGCAATTATATGAGTTTACGAATACAAAAATTGCACGTATTTTGGCTTTAAAAAGCCCGAACAATAAATTTGCATTGTTTTTTTAGACAGCGTAAACTCCTGGTTATACCCGCTTATTATATTCGGGTCTTGGCGGTAAGGAGTACTAAATCGTATGGCGGAAATACTTCCAGAGGTCGATACATCGGCCCGGATCAAAGTTATCGGTGTCGGCGGCGGCGGCGGTTCGGCAATCAACCGAATGATCGACGCGCGCATGCTTGGCGTCGAGTTCACAGTTATCAATACTGACGCCCAAGCATTGCTTCATGCGAAAGCGCCACAGAAGATTCACGTGGGACGCGAGACGACCCGTGGCCTCGGCGCTGGTGCCGATCCTGAGGTTGGCCGTAAGGCAGCCGAGGAAAGTGAGAAAGAGATCTATGAGGCCGTAAAGGGCGCGGACATGGTCTTTATAACACTGGGTGAGGGTGGTGGCACCGGTACGGGCGCGGCTCCTATTATAGCGGCCGCGGCCAAAGAGGCTGGGGCGCTGGTAGTGGCCATTGTAACCAAGCCGTTTACCTTCGAGGGTGAGCGCCGCCGGCGCTCGGCCGAGACCGGGATCAATGAGCTAAAAGACAATGTCGATACGCTCATTACGATACCTAACGACCGACTGCTCCAGATGATCGACCGCAAGACTTCGCTGGTGGACGCCTTTGGTATCGTGGACGAGGTGTTGCAGCAGGGCGTACAGGGGATCTCGAACCTAATTACAATCCACGGTCTGATTAATCTCGACTTTGCCGACGTGAAGGCCATTATGAGTAATGCCGGATCAGCATTAATGGGCATTGGTCGCGCGCGGGGCGATAACCGGGCCGTCGAGGCAGCACGACAGGCCATTGATTCACCATTACTTGAGACCAGTATCGAAGGTGCCCGTGGCGTACTCTTTAATATCACCGGCGGTCGCAACATGACCATGCACGAGATCGATGAGGCGGCCAAGACCGTCACCGACGCCGTGGATCCCGATGCCAACATCATCTTTGGCGCGGTACTAGATGACACCATGGAGGATGACTTACAGATTACGGTGGTCGCGACCGGATTTGATACCACCAAGCAGCATGACCATCACTCGCGTGAAGTTCACGGTGGACGTCACGAGGGTAAGGTTATGCAGCACGAGGAAGTCGCCGAGCGCGAACTAGAGCCGGAGCCGGTCTTCTCGCAGCCAGCCGTCTTCCAGTCCTCCCGACAGCCCTTTATTAATGAGCGCCCCCAGGTAGATCTGGAGCCCGAAGTCGTCTCAATTAGCCCAAACGAGCCAGAGCCGGTAGCGCCCCCGCGCCGGTTTGCGCCGCTGGCCTCCATTGAGCCCGAAGATAACTCGGCGGAGACCAAGACCGCTGCTCACCATAGCGACCGAACCGGTCACGATGATGTGTTAACGGCGTTTGATGACGAAGGTGATAATGATGAAGCCCCAATGCGCCAGCCGTTGGCTGATCTCGGGCTCGAGGATGACGATCTTGACGTGCCGGCCTTCATTCGCCGTAAAGTCGAGTAAGAACCATAACTAAAATGAGAGCCGATCGGCTCTCATTTTAGTTATGGCTATAAATTTTGGACCATTAGTACTATAGTTAAAACAACTTACGCTTGTGAGGTGTAGGTAGCCCGAGTGAGAGAAGGTGAGTCCAGTGTGGTTTAGCCAGACGCAGCTCCAGCGCTCGGTGGCACACCACCGACGACTGATCCGATCTATCCTCGAACAACAGATCCAAGACAACGATGCTCAGCTCGTAGCCCTGACCGATTCGCTACTGCCCATCCGTAGCGATAACCGACGCCAGCCCAACGGGAATCGATCGCCGCAGTGGGAGCAGATCCAGGAACTGCGCGCGGTCGCGGGTCGCGGCTTTCAGGTGAGCGGCCAGCCGTTCTTCAGCCGCTTCTCGAGCGTCTGCATCGACGAGTTACTCGGTTCGTTGCAGGAGCGCGGTCTGGCTCGCTCAGACCAAGAGGCCGTTCACTTGCTGGCCGGCCTCATCGTGACCAGCCGGCGCTTGCGTGGGCGTGGCGGACGTTACGGCTGCATCTCGCATGGTGTCAGCCTCGGGACGGCTCAGGGCGTCTCCGATGATGAGCTCACGATGATGCTCGCCGTAGGAGAGCTTGATGCCACCTCCAAGGAGCTTCAAAACCTCCTCGAGCCCATTACGAGCCAGGTACACGAGTCGGCGCTTACCGAACACCGTCGTGGTCTCTTTGCCCGTCTCGAACGGGACGGCGAGTCAGACGAGAGGTACCGCGATCTGTTTGTACCCGAATACGCGTATCTGATCGATGTGGTCATGAGTGACCCGCGCCGACCGCGCCGCCTCACCTGGAGGCAGCTGGCCATCGAAGCACTCGGCATCACTGTAAACCAAGCCGCTACCCCCGTGGTGGTCGAGCAGATCGCTGCCTGAACTCTAGCCCGGATCCAGTCGCCTGCGCGTTTGGATCCGGGCTACCGTCTTCATTAATGGCTGTATGTAGTGCTGTGGATAACTATCTCTACGCTAGCGCCTGATGTCCATGATTGAGCTTAGGCTCGCAATTACTTGACCGCTTGACCGCTACGGTAAGCCTAGCGCTATAATGGAAGTCGCGTACACCACATGTGGAGTTGGTGCCTAAGGGGAACAGGATACGATGAAGTGTTTTGAATGTGATTATTTGGACTCGAAGGTGATTGAGTCCCGGGACCTCGAGGAGGGCGCTGTGGTGCGCCGCCGCCGCCAGTGTCTGCGCTGTGGTGCCCGATTTACCACCTATGAGCGCATGGAGATGCCGACGATGGCGATCGTTAAGAAGGATGGCCGGCGCGAGCTATTTAACCGCGACAAGATTGCCTCCGGCGTGTACAAGGCGGTGGAGAAGCGGCCCATCGCTATCCAAGCCATCGAAGAGACGATTGCCTCGATTGAGCGGGAGATCCGTGCCCTGGGCGAGCCGGAGATTACCAGTGACAAGGTAGGGGAGCTGGTGATGCAGAAGCTCGAAGCCTTAGATGACGTGGCCTACGTCCGCTTTGCCAGCGTCTATCGCAGCTTTACCGACGTCGCCAGCTTTGAGGCGGAACTGCGCCGGCTTAAGTCCAGATCATCCACCAGAGATTAAGCTTGGTGGCCGGTCCGGGGGCGCGGAAGTGTGCCACTAGACTGGTTCCCTAGGGGTCCAGACGATCATTGAAAACATGATAAGGAGTGTTACTGCGGGTTCTTAGGGAACCTGAGGAGGGTGCAGGTGCCCTATGTACCCGCAGTAACCAATACAGTCAACCTGACTGTCTGCGGCAATAACTGCCGTAGGGCAGGAGGGGAAGTGAGATAGGATGACCGCAACGACCGACGAACGCCTCGCAACTATTTCGGAGGCAGGACACGCCGTAAACACGGCGTTTGACCACCGTAAAACGGCTCCCGAGGGCACCACTGGGCTCAAGATCGGGCGGGTCTACACTAGCCCCGGGGTTCATCCTTACGACGAAGTCGTCTGGGAGAACCGCGACATCAGCCAGAAAAACTGGAAGACAGAAGAGGTGGTCTTCGAGCAGAAGGGCATTGAGTTCCCGGACTTCTGGAGCGTGAACGCCTCGACCATCGTCGCCACCAAGTATTTCCGTGGTCACGACGACCATGGCGACCGTGAGTTCAGCCTCAAGCAGCTCATCGATCGCGTGGTTAACACGTACGCAGACAGTGGACGTAAGTGGGGCTACTTTGCCTCCGAGGAAGATGCGATGATCTTCACGCACGAGCTGACCTACATGCTACTGCACCAGATCTTCAGCTTCAATTCGCCGGTCTGGTTCAATGTCGGTACCAAGTCGCCGCAGCAGGTTTCGGCCTGCTTCATCCTAGCGGTGGATGACAGCATGGACTCGATCCTCAACTGGTACCGTGAGGAAGGGCTGATCTTCAAAGGCGGCAGCGGGGCGGGTCTCAACCTGTCACGTATCCGCTCCTCGAAGGAGCTTCTCTCCAGCGGCGGCAACGCCTCTGGACCGGTGAGCTTCATGCGCGGTGCCGATGCCTCGGCTGGCACCATCAAAAGCGGTGGGGCCACGCGCCGTGCCGCTAAGATGGTGGTGTTGGACGTGGACCACCCGGACATCGCCGACTTCGTCCGTGTCAAAGCGGACGAGGAGAAGAAGATTCGCTGGCTCCGCGAAGGTGGGTTCGACATGGACCTTGGCGGTAAAGACATCGTCAGCGTACAGTACCAGAACGCGAACAACTCAGTTCGTCTGACCGATAAGTTCATGCGCGCTGTGGTCAGTGGTGGCCAGTTCGACCTCACCGCCCGTGGTACATCCTCGGGCAAAGGCGCCGGCGACGTCATCGAGACCATCGATGCCAAGCAGCTCTGGGACGAGATGGCGACCGCCGCCTGGGAGTGCGCCGATCCGGGCCTCCAGTACGATGACACGATTAATGATTGGCACACCAACCCGGAGACGGGGCGGATCACCGCGTCAAACCCGTGTTCGGAGTACATGAGTCTAGACAACAGCTCGTGCAACCTGGCGAGCCTCAACCTGCTCAAGTTCCTCTCAGGTGACGGCACGTTTGAAGTGGATAAGTTCATCCGCGCCGTAGAGATCATCTACACGGCGATGGACATCTCCATCTGCTTCGCCGACTTCCCGACGGAGGCCATTGGCGAGACGACACGAAAGTACCGTCAGCTGGGGATTGGCTACGCCAACCTCGGCGCGTTGCTCATGGCCTCCAGCCTGCCCTACGATTCCAATGAGGGTCGAGGATTGGCGGCGGCGATAACGAGCCTGCTCACAGGCGTCTCGTACCGTCGTTCGGCCGAGCTCGCCGGCGAGATGGGGCCGTACGAGGGGTTTGCTCGTAACCGAGCGCCTCATGAGCGAGTTATGCGCAAGCACGAGGAGGCCTCGAACCTGCTTCTCGGCGAAGAGATCACGGACCTGCTTCCCACTGGGGCCCGTACTGGTCTGAGCCACGCCTCGCTCGATGAACTCTCAAAACCCATCGCCAGAGCCGCTGCGGCGGAGTGGGCGACGGGGAATAAGCTCGGTCATGAGCAGGGCTGGCGTAATGCGCAGGCCAGCTTGCTGGCACCTACTGGCACCATTGGCTTCATGATGGACTGCGACACGACGGGCATCGAGCCCGACTTCTCGCTGATCAAGTTCAAGAAGCTGGTGGGCGGGGGCTCGATGAAGATCGTCAACCAGACGATCCCACGCGCGCTCACAAGGCTCGGTTACGACGCTGATGTCATCGAAGCGATCGTGAAGTTCATCGAGCATGAGGGGACCGCGGTCGGTGCTAAGGGTCTCGACCCGAAGCACTACCCGATCTTCGACTGCGCGATGGGCGACGGTGAGCGGGTGATCTCGGCGATGGGTCATGTGCTCATGATGGCGGCGACCCAGCCGTTCCTCTCCGGTGCCATCTCCAAGACGGTGAACCTGCCCGAGGAGGCCACCCTCGAAGAAGTGGAGAAGATCTTCATGCAGGGGTGGGCGCTCGGTCTCAAGGCCTTGGCGATCTATCGCGACAAGTGCAAGGTGGGTCAGCCGCTCTCGGACGGGGCCACCAAACAGACCGAGGTACCGGTCGCAAATGTGGTTGTAGACCACAAGCCGGTCCGACGTCGCCTGCCCAAGAAGCGCTCGTCGCAGACGATCTCGTTCTCCGTCGGCGGTGCCGAGGGCTATATGACCGCCGGTACCTACCCCGACGGCCAGCTCGGTGAGGTCTTCCTCAAGCTCGGTAAGCAGGGTTCTACCCTGGCCGGGGTGATGGACGCCTTTTCGATCGCCATCTCGATCGCGCTCCAGTATGGGGTGCCGCTCGAGGCCTTGGTCTCGAAGTTCATGAACATGCAGTTCGAGCCGACCGGGTTGACGGGTGACCCCGACAGCCCGATGGCCAAGTCGATCATGGACTACATCTTCCGGTGGTTGGCGCTCGAATATCTGCCTACCGAAAAGCGGGCGGATGAGCTCGGTATCCTGACAGCAGCAGAGCGTAAGGCCCAAGTGGACGCCGCCTATGGCGCCACTGACGTCTCGCTCGGAGATGCGGTATTAGGTTCGACGGACGCCATCCAGGCGACCGCCGTTTCGGTCCCGCCGATCCATCACGTCGAGTCGTTAGCGGTGCACTCTTCTGCCGAGCTGGCCGAGCAGTTCACCGGTAAGTCCAGCGATGCGCCGCTCTGTATGACCTGCGGAATCAAGATGCTGCGGTCCGGTTCCTGCTACGTCTGTGAAGGTTGCGGTAGCACGTCTGGTTGCTCCTAATCATGTTCCATCCGGCCGGTCCGGTCACTCCTTTGGGGGTGACTGGGCCGGCCTCTTACATTTGAACTTATTTGTGTATCAGTTCGTGCTACAATTTCGGTAATGCTTACTTACTTACTCTATAATCGTCAGACCCCCGGCGAGTCTCGTATGAGCGAGCTGGCCCAGCAGCTCGAGCCGCTCCAGGTCGATACCCGGCTACTAGACGCCGATTCAGCCGAAGGGATTAACTTGGTTGAACACTACGACGTGATGGGCCGGCCGGCGGTACTGGTGTGTCGCGATGATGGCACGCTCGTGCAGTTTTGGCAGGGCGAGACCGAGATTCCGAGCGCCAGCGAGATTAGCTACCTGGCGCATCTGTGATTCCGGTCGTTGTCGTTAACTTTGTCGATCTCTTTGCCATAGTCTTCGAGGTACTTCTTTTGATTCGAGTCGTCTTAAGCTATGTGGCGAGCCCCGCAAATCGCTTCAATGCGTTAATTATTAGCCTCACAGAGCCATTATTGCTGCCGATACGGGGGCTTCTACCGCGTACCGGTGGGGCTGATTTCTCGCCCATTGTGGCATTCTTACTGCTCCAGGGCCTGCAATATCTCGTGCACTTCTTGCTAAACATGTAGCTTGGTCGCATAATTGAGCGTACAACCTGGCACATGCGTCTTCGTCGACGGCGGAGTAAGCGGCTATCAACCGCGAAGCAGGGGAGAGAACGGCTCACGCCTAGTAAAATCCCACGTGAGGCTCACGTTACGAGCGAAACGAAGTGTCCATCTGGAAAGCAGGGTGGTACCGCCCCGTAAAATGGATCTACGGGGTCCCTGCATACGGATGGATTTTTGTAATCTGTCATCTCGAGTAGGGTCGAGAGATCTTATGGAAAGGTCCCTCACCTCGGTCGGGATGACATTGAGGAGACACTATGAAGAAAGCTCAACCAGCCGATTTCCCAGCCTTCGAAGCCGAGATGCTCGAGGTCTGGCGTGATGAGAAGACCTTTGAGGCGAGCCTTGAGGGCCGAACAGACGCCAAGCGTTTTAGCTTCTACGACGGCCCGCCGTTTGCTAACGGACTGCCGCACTTTGGCCACACCTTGGTGACGAGTATTAAGGACTCGCTTGGGCGCTATAAAACCATGCAGGGCTACTACGTAGAACGTCGCAACGGCTGGGACTGCCATGGCTTGCCGGTGGAGTTTGCCATCGAGAAAGACTTTGGCGTCAGTGGCAAGAAACAGATTTTGGATCTGGGTCTCCAGAAGTTTAACGACGCCTGCCGCGCGAGTGTCTTTAAATACAAGGGGGAGTGGGAGGATTTCTTCCGTCGAGCTGGCCGCTGGACCGATACCAAACAGTCATACCAAACCATCGACCGCGATTACACCGAGAGTGTCTGGTGGATGCTGGGCCAGGTCCATGAGAAGGGCCTGCTGTATCGCGGCTATAAGAGTATGCCGTACTGTCCGCGTTGTGAGACGCCACTGTCGAATTTCGAGGTCAATGAGGGTTACAAAGACGACGTGCCGGACCCGAGTTTATTCGTTAAGTTCAAATTGGTCGATGAAGATGCGAGCCTGCTCGGCTGGACGACCACGCCGTGGAGCTTGCCGGGAAATGCCGCCGTGGCGGTCAACCCAAAGGCCAAGTATGTCTATTTGA
>JBBRTP010000022.1:0-9424 GCA_038244255.1 Candidatus Saccharimonadia bacterium | reverse complement strand
TCGTGATATTCATTCCACGGGTAGCACCATCGCCGGCTTGGAACCGAATACTGCCAAGCGCCGCTGGGTTAGAAGGTTTGGTATTGGGCTGGGGATCATCGGCCTGCTCGTCGTCCTATATACCGTCTATATTGGCTCGATCGTTGCAAAAATATCAACAAAACCCTTCAGTCTAGCGGGCCTAAGCGCCGATAGTACCGGCCGAACCAACGTATTGATACTCGGCCAGGGTGATCCTGGACACGCCGGCGAAGGACTCACCGATACCATGATGGTCTTAAGCTACGACACTACAATAAGACGCGTTGCCCAGATCTCGATTCCGCGTGATTTAAGGGTAATTATCCCAAATCATGGCTACGGCAAAATCAATTCGGCCAACACGCTGGGGGGTTCAGTGCTAGCGGCTCAGACCGTGAGCAATACCCTGGGTATTCCGATCAACTATGTTGTTCAGGCCGATTTTACCGGGATCAAGCAGCTGGTCGATGCCGTGGGAGGGCTTGATGTAACGGTGAAGGATAGGCTGATCGATGCCGAGTATCCTTGTGATGATAATCAGTATAAAGTTTGCGGCTTAGATATTCAGCCCGGCCTCCAGCATATGGACGGCGCTCGGGTGCTACAGTACGTCAGGTGTCGTAAAGGCACCTGTGGTGACGACTTTGGCCGGGCGGTGCGGCAACAGGATATTATGGGTCTGTTGCGAGTTAAGCTGGTGCGCTGGCAGGTAATAGTAAGCCCGCCTCAGCTTATACGGGTCACGTCGGCTCTGCGTGATAGTGTTACCACCGACCTCGGGGGTCTCGCAATGATCCAGCTCGGATGGGGCTGGCAGCAGGCGCAGACACACCAGCCGATCCAGCTGGTATTCTCGACCGGTCCCGGCGGTTACCTACGGTCGGCGGCGGGCTCGAGCGACCTCTTGCCGGTCGGCGGTACGTTTAACGCCATCCAAGACCGTGTGCAGCACATCTTCACGCTACCCACCTCCCCAGGCGACGTACCGCGTTAACCGGCCGTATCAAGCGCCATTTGCTTTACAGAGTGCAGGGTCGGATCTATGCTATGAACCATAAGCAGTATTAGATCTTATGCCGGCTACTCATCCGCAATTTTCATCCGAACGACTCGAGCGAGCACTTGGCTATATCGATGCGTACTGGTCGAGGCTGGAACGCTTTGGTCCACACGATGAGGGGACACTCCTAGGCGTACCACGTCCTTACTTTGTACCGAGTGCCGAGGCCCGAGGCGGTTTCAATTTCGAGGAGATCTATTATTGGGATACCTACTTTATTGCTCAAGGGCTCATTGGCACGCGCCGCGAAGGTGCCGTGATGGGCCTGGCCAACAATCTGATTAGCCTGCAGAAACGCTTTAATATTATCCCGAATGCTGGCCGCTCATACTTCACCGGCCGCTCGCAGCCGCCGTTACTCACGAGCCTCATCTTTGAGGTCTATCAGGCGGAGGGCAATAAACACTGGCTAGCTGATGCCCTCGATGCGGCCAAGGAGGAGTATCGAACGGTGTGGCTGGGCACGCGTCACCCCAATTGGCGGCAGGTCTTTCATGGTCTATCACGTTACTATGATGTCAACGTCTTACATGACCTGGCCGAGGCCGAAAGTGGCTGGGACATGACCACGCGATTCAACCGGGAGTGTCTGTCGTATATTCCGGTGGATCTCAACGCTTTATTGTACAAATATGAGCGTGATTTTGAGACTGGGGCCATGATACTTGGCTACCTCGAGGAGGCCAGGGAGTGGGCCAAACGGGCTTTAAAGCGCAAGGCCATGATGCGCAAATACCTATGGGATGAGGAGAAGGGTTTCTATTTCGACTACAACTACCTCACCGGCAAGCGGAGTAATGTCTGGTCGCTCGCTGGATTCTACCCGATGTGGGCGGGTCTCGATGGGCCAAAGACCGCGGCGCGCGTGGTTCGGCAGCTTGACCGCTTCGAGTATTCCGGCGGCCTCAGCGCCACCGCAGCCAAGCCGCTCGTGGCCATGACTCTGCCGGCTCAGTGGGCCTACCCCAACGGTTGGGCACCGCTGCATCTCATCGTCTGCGAAGCGCTTGAGCGCTACGAGTATCACCGCGAGGCCGATCGTATTGCGCGGAAATGGTTACGCAATAACCTCGAAAGGTTCGAGGCCACGGGCGAGTTTATGGAGAAGTACAACGTAGTTGACCGAGCCGACGAACCGGCGCCTGGTGTCTATCCGTCGCAGACCGGATTTGGCTGGACTAATGGGGTATTTCGTCGCCTAGCCATAACCTATCTCCGCCCCGATGAGCTGCCCAAGAACCTGCAGCTTCGTCAGGGCTCACTTCAACGTTCGCTGGGCGCTTTACCGGCATTACTGCCGAGATTTAGTTTAAAGCTGTTAAAACGTTGAGAATATTACAACAATAATGATTGATCCGAATCAAACCAGCCCCTGGTACCGCCGCACCGTGCTCTACCAAATCTATCCGCTGAGCTTTGCCGACAGTAACGGTGACGGCTACGGCGACCTTGCTGGAATCATCGATAAACTCGATTACCTCGGTGGGGCAGATGGTGAATCGTTGGGTGTCGGCGCCATCTGGATTTCACCCGTCTTTAAGTCGCCGATGGCCGACTGGGGCTATGACGTCGCTGATTATACGGCGATCGATCCTCGCTTTGGTACGATGGCCGACTTTGATCGACTACTGGCCGAGTCCCATCGGCGTGGAATTAAGGTGATCCTCGACTTTGTTGCCAATCATACTTCCACCGAGCATCCGTGGTTTGTGGAGAGTAAGAGCTCGCGCACCAATCCGAAGCGCGATTGGTACATTTGGGCCGATCCCAAGCCCGATGGATCGGAACCCAATAACTGGCTGAGCCGCTTCGGCGGATCGGCTTGGACATACCACGAACCCACCGGACAGTATTACCTCCATACCTTTCTGGCAGCGCAGCCCGACTTAAACTGGCGTAATACGGGAGTACGGGAGGCCATGCTGGGGGTTCTCAAGTTCTGGCTCGGTCGCGGTGTCGATGGCTTTCGCGCCGATGCACTTACGAGCCTCATTAAGGACGACCAACTGAGGGATAATCCGGCCGACCCCAGTTATGTTGAGGGGGTGAGCCGACCGGCCGATCGCTACTTCGAGACCTATAGCGCTATGACCGGTGAACTCACCAGTACCTTGAGCGGTGTCGTGGCGTCGTTCTGTGACGTCCTGGCGACGCAGGATGACACCTACCTGCTCAGTGAGGCCTACTTGGGCATCGAGGGCCTCCAGCAGCTCTACGGTGCGTGCCAGGCTCACCCTATCCATGCGCCGTTCAACTTTAATTTGATGAAACTACCGTGGCAGGCCGCCCAGTTTAGAGACTTTATCGATGAGTTTGAAGCGGCGCTTGGTCCCGACGATTGGCCAAATTATGTATTAGGTAATCATGACGTATCACGGCTAGCCTCACGATTGGGCCAGGCCAAGGCTCGTCTGTTGAGTCTGATCCTCCTTACGCTGCGTGGGCTGCCGGTGATATACGCCGGCGACGAACTTGGTCTGGAGAACGGCACTATTACCGCAGCGGCTAAGCGTGACGTCGCTGGAGAGGCGGCAGGCGAGAGCCGCGATGGGGGTCGAACGCCGATGCCATGGGACGTGGACGGTGGTTTTAGCGCGGCCGAACCATGGCTGCCCTACTCAAGTGATTGGCATGAACACAATGTGGCGACCGAAGAGCGTAATCCCAGCTCGATGCTTATGCTGTATCGGCAGTTGATTCATCTTAAGACGGCCAATCCAGCGCTCACCGAAGGCGATTACCGCTCCCTTGATGTGGGTCAGACCGATGTCTTTGCCTTTGCTCGTGAGGCCGGTACGCAACGGTTCTATATCTTGGCGAACTTTTCGGATGAGCCAATAACCGTTACGCTGGGACGTATTGGGACATGGATCGCTGGATCCCATACGCCGTACGGCGACGGCGTGGCTCATCTGGGTGGCAAGATCGTCTTGCAAGGGCTTGAGGGTCGCATTTACGAAGAGAGGCGAGAGGAGGCATGATGAATCTAGTATTCGACATTGGTGGAACTCATACGAGGCTTGCACTTACTGACGGCCAACGGCTAGAGCGTATCACGCATCTAGATACCGATACCTCAGCTACCGGTTTTGCTAGTTTGCTAGGTAATATTGAGCAGTTTCTGGGCGGCAAGACGGTACGCGCCGCAGTGGGGGGCATCCCTGGTCAACTCGATCCGACGACTGGTCTGTTGGTGCATGCACCCAATCTATCAGCCTGGACGGGGATTCCGGTGCTCGAACGATTGCGTTCGCAGCTGCGTTGCCCGGTGTATCTGGAGAACGACACTGCGCTGGTGGGACTGGGCGAAGCGACATATGGGGCCGGACGCGGCAGTGGCATAGTAGCCTATATTACGGTCAGTACCGGAGTTAACGGCATACGCATCGTAGACGGCAAGATCGACCGCAGCGCCCGTGGCTTTGAGATTGGCGCCATGCTCCTGCCGGGGCCGCTCGGGCCAATCAGCTTCGAAGAGCTCACGGGAGGCGCGGCTATGACTCGTCACGAGGGTAAACCGCCATCCGAGATTAAAGCGGCTCGAGTCTGGCATCAGGAGTCGCGCAATCTGGCTCTCGGCCTGTACGACACCCTCGTACACTGGTCCCCGGACGTCGTGGTGCTGGGCGGCCCAATGATGCGAGATATCGCCATCGACGAGGTCACGGCCGAGCTCAAAAAACTCCCACCGGTCTACGCCAGCTGGCCAGAGCTACGTCGCGGCGAACTAGACGGCGATGGCGGTCTGTTCGGCGCCATGACCTACGTCCGCCAGCTCTCCCTCTAGTTAACGATAACCGAGCGCATACTGCTACGCCTTTGGTTACGCTTATGCTAGAGTTTTTAAGTAGAGAGGCGCGCCTATTGTGACCTGTCCTAAATGTCATGCCAAACTGCTTCAGGTTCAGACAGAGTATTTCTGCCTGCAGTGTGGTGAAGCTGTGCCTCTGGGTAGCAATCCGGACGGCATATCGCCGCGACTTGAGGAGGCGCAGGATCCGTTACTGAGGCGGGCAATCACTGATGTCGCGAACTCTCCAGTGGTGTTCGAGGAGGCAGTGCCGGCCGCAAACCAAGTACCTGAAACGGCCCGGAACGTAAGCGATGCACCAAAGCCTCAGCTTGATATCGCGCCGCGCCACTTAGCTCACGCCGGGCGACATCATGCTCCCAGAGCCGTTGTGGCGAAGCCCCCAAAACAACCGGTATTCGAGGTAATAGCGGTGGCCGATCAGCTCAAACGAGCACACACTGGCTGGCGTCACTGGATGAGCCAACGCCGGCTGTTGTATGGGCTCATGACTGTAGCAGTATTCATGATAGTAAATCTTGCGGTGGGCGTGTACTATGCCCAGCGCATCTATCCCGGCGTCCGGGTGGGCGACATTAACCTAAGCGGGCGATCGTGGGGTGCGGTCGAGGCGGCCATCACCGCGGGGCTACCCAATCAACCCATCCATTTAGTGGTCGGATCGACGTCATACACCCTAACACCTCAGGAAGTTGGAGCGACTTACAACCTGAACACTATTAGGCAACAGGTCGAGCGTCAGGGTCATAGCTATCTTCCCTTGTGGGGAGTCGTGACGACATTCTGGTCACAACCCATTGCGGTGGATTACCAAGTGGATGAGCGCGTCTTCGGGCAGCGACTGGCTGATCTTGCCAATGAACAGAGCCATGCTGCCAGCGATGCGCAGCCGGTAATTGTAGCAGGTACGGCGGTGGTACTCAGCGATAAGGCAGGACAGTTACTCGATGTCGCGAAGCTCAGAGCTGGTGCACTAACGGCACTTAAATCGCATGATAACGTTGTGATTACTACAACTAATATCTCACCTTCGGTCTCGGCCGAAGCCTTTGCCAGCGATATTTCGCAGGCTAATGCTATCTTGGGGGCGACCATCACGTTAAAGATTAAGACACAATCGGTGGCCATCTCGCGAGCTCAGATTGGCGCATGGCTCCACTTTGGCAACCCTGGCAGTGGGGTCAGCGTCGATAACGCGGCGATCAGTGGCTACGTTAATTCCCTTGGCACCGGATTTGATCGGGCCGCGGCTGCGGCCACGATTGCGAGTGATCTTACGAGCGCCAAGTCGGTGGCCTACACTGCATCGGTGCGCCGCTTTACGACTGCCCCGTCCGGCGTTGTCACTCCTGCCACCATCAAATCGTATCGCTACTGCATCTCAGTCAGCGGAGCGAGCCAGGATAAGGCAAATGAGCTGGCCGGGACGGCGAAGAGTGTATACGCCATGGTCGGCGGTTGGTCACTCACCGGGCTCGTTAAGCTGGAGCCGGCCGCTACCAGCTGTAACTTTACGCTCTGGCTCGCCGCGGCCGATAATATGCCGCACTTTAGTCCCGCTTGTGGCTCGCATTCAACCTGCCGAGTCGATAATAATCTGGTCATTAATCTATCGAACTGGGACCAAGCTCCCGCTAGCTGGCAGGGGACGCAAGACGAATACCGCACCGAACTGATTAATCATGAGACGGGTCATTGGCTCGGTTTTGATCACTTGAGTTGTGGCGGCAACACCACGGCACCCATTCAAGACGTCGTAGTACAGGTGAGCGGTTGCTCACCGCGCTGGTTCCCGATTGCAGCCAATCTACAGCCGGTAAAGATCCTACCAGGCTTCTAAAACGAGATTAACTGCCGACGGCCGCGTAGACCTCTTCTAGCGTGGTGATGCCGGCTAACACCTTGCTAACGCCGTTCTGGAGTAACGTTCGCATGCCCTCGGCTATGGCGGCCTGCTCGATGGCCCGCGCCGTGGTAGCCGTGGTAGCGGCAGCAATAAAGTCTTGCATTACTGGCGTGACTTCGAGCTGTTCCACTAGATTCACTCGCCCGCGGTAGCCGAAGTGGTGACAATTATCACAGCCGATTGCTTTATAGAGTTTGATCTCGCCATACTCGGGCTGCTCCTTGGCCGGTAGGCCGTTAAGCGCCGTCTTAATCTCGAGGAGCTCCTGCTTGCTGGGCTTGTAGCTTGCCTTACAGTCGGGGCAGAGGGCGCGGATAAGACGCTGCGCCATAATGAGGCGTATCGACGAGGCGAGCAAAGGGTTTTCGCCGATCATATCCATGAGCCTGGTGACGGCGGAAGCGGCCGAGGCGGCGTGGAAGGTGGAGAGCACGAGGTGGCCGGTCAGTGCAGCCTGGAGCGCGGTCTTGGCGGTGTCGGCATCACGAATCTCGCCAATCATGATGATGTTGGGGTCTTCACGCAGGACGGCCCTCAGCTTCTGCAAAAAGAGTTGCTGATCGTCGGAGTGGACGGGTACTTGTGAAATGCCGCTCAGCTCGTATTCGATCGGATCCTCCAACGTTACAATCTTGACCGCATCGTTGTTGAGCTCGTTCATGATGGAATATAGCGTAGAAGTCTTGCCCGAGCCGGTGGGACCCACGGTGAGGACGATGCCACGTGGGTGAGCTACGGCTCGCATTAGCGCTTCCAATTGATCGGGGCTTAAGTTCAAATTCTGGATATTTAGGTAGCGAACACTTAAGTTGAACAGCCGGATTACGACATCCTGGCCATGTAATGAGGGCACCGTTTCGAGGCGCATGTTGAGCGGCGTCTCATCGCCCTCGTTACTGATGACGGTGGTGGACAAGCGTCCGCCTTGTGGTACATCGGACCCCCACTTCACATTGGCTCGCATCTGGAGGTCAGAGGTAAAGAGGTCGTAGCGCTCAGACGGGATCACCACGATGGGGTGTAGAGTGCCATCGATGCGGAAGCGAATGCGGGCATGATCGGAGTCCGGCTCGATGTGAATATCTGAGGCCCCTAGCTGATAAGCCATCTGAGCCAGTGGCTCCAGCATGGCTTTAGGCTCGATGTTGGCCAGTCGCTCGCCGAGGTCACTGAAGTCGCCTGATTGGAGCAAGTCCTGATCGGAAGCGATCTGATAACGGTTAAAGAGGCGGGTCCAGCCAGTGTCCGATATATAGCGAACGCTAACGTCGTAGCCGGTGAGTCGAGTTTTGAGTGGCTCAAGCAGCTCGCGGTTAGTCTGTGAATTGGCACCCAGTAGGAGCTGGTTGCCATTAAGCGACAACGGGACAATGCCGTAGGCCTTCATGCCTTCGAGGGTAAGCTTGCCTATCAAGGGCTTAATATCAATATTTGGCCGTGTATCGTAGTACTCTAGCCCCACCTGGTCGGCAAACAGCTTTGCCGACGCTTCAATCTCGTTGCACTCACCATCATTCATGAGCTCTATCGTACCATTTGGCGGCGTAAGCGGTAAGGGGGTAGGCTAGTTCAGACGGTAGACACTCCAGCTGGCATTTGAATAGACGAGCGAAAAGCGTGTGGCGATGGCCGCTCGGTTGACCTGCCATTCACTGGCTTCATAAGTACCTACGGCCAGGTAAGAGGCGTGATAGGGTGAGTCAGACGGCGTGATTGCTCTACCGGCTAAGGCGTCGGCCACGTCCTGAGAGCGTTTGGTGTAGTCGATATTAAAGTTGTATAGCCAGCCTCGATATCCCAGTATTATTGGCCGCCCAGCTAGGGTTGCGATGGGTTGATTTGGCATATCTGTTGTAATAAATACATCATTTGGCAGAGTTTCTGAGCGTACCCAGTCTGCTAGTGTGACGTCGTCCTGGCTGGCGAACTGATCGTGCAGCTGGAACTCACGTGTGACCGCCAGCATCCCGGGCGCGGCAACAATGAGTAGAATAAGAGCTACAGGCAACAGCGAAAACGGGCGACTGCGCACCAAGTGAGTGATGGCCACCCCGGCAAATAGGGAAGCCATCAGGTAGGTATAGGTAATGAGCTTCAAATTGTCGTAATTAAAGGGTTGCAGTGAGTAGAGATTTGCCAGGATAAAGAGCGCCATAAACGGTGCGAACCAGATAAGGTAGCGCCGCCACGAGCGATGAATGATGAGGGCAACGCTTAGACCCACGAACCAGATACCCATGAGGCCGTAGTTCTGACCCCAGAAGCTGATCAAGGTTTGTCCGGGATTTACCATCCAGCCGAGGGCGAGGTGACCGCCCGAGCCATTGTGATTGGCCGCGAGCTGCCAGATGAGCTGCGGCAGAGCGATGACCGCCGCTATCACACCGGCCACGAGCCACTCATTGCGCCATGTCCGCTGACGGTAGATATCACGCGCGGCCAGGGCCATCAGAAAGACGGCGAGGGTAACGAAGGTATGCGGGTGGGCGAGTGGCATGAGACCCACTATGATTGCGACGGCAACGGGGATGAGGCGGCGCTTGGTGTGTTCATGCTGAGCTACCAGCACGAGCACGGTGGCAAAGGCCGCGAAGCCGAAGAGGAAGGCCCGCTGCGGCAGTAAGAG
>JBBRTP010000021.1:0-9567 GCA_038244255.1 Candidatus Saccharimonadia bacterium | reverse complement strand
TCGAGGACCAGTATCGAGTCACCATCTATCACTTCGGTGATCTTTTGAGCCCAGAGGACTACCCTACGCTGTTTCAACAGTGGCGGATCGATATCAGTACACCGGGGTTCTGGCTCCGAGCTGCAAAGTGGGCTTCAGGTATCGTTCTGGCGTCCATCATCACATACGGATTCGTCGTGTTGGCCGGTCCACCCTGCGCTCGCTTCTTGGCCTCGCACTACCCGTATTATTCTTGGCGCCCGTAAGCTTTGGACTGCCGCCCATCTGGGCGGCCTCTTTTTTATCTGGAGCTAAAGCAGTATAATAGGCGCACTATGGCCAAACCAAAGACTCGTCGTAAGACTAAAACCAGACGTAAGAAGGCCGATACTCCTCGACTGTCCTCGGAGGCGAGTCGTCAGATCGTAGCGGTCTTCCTCGGTGTGATCGCGCTACTCCTCACCTTCGCGCTCTTCAACTTTGGCGGGTCACTGGTAACCGGTATATACCACCAGCTGCGGATCATCTTTGGATTTTCCGCGGCACTGTTGCCGGTGATCTTTGCTCTGATTGCCTACATGCTCTTTTTACCGAATGACTACAGCGTACGAGCCCACAATTACCTCGGTTTCATCGGCGTCACCGCAACGCTAGCCGGCCTCTTCCATATTGGTATCGATTCTTCGCTCGCGCTCGCCAAGGCCCAAGACGGGGTTGGAGGCGGCTACATAGGCTATTTCATCTCAAGTGTTATGCTAACAGTCCTGAATGTGGCAGCTTCTATCATCATCTTGCTAGCGATGCTCGCAATCTTTACCATACTAGCCTCAAATACCGATCTCTCGACCATCTTTGGGCGGTTCTTTAAGATGTTTAGGCCCGACCCCGATGCCATGAGCGATCTCAAGGTCAATGACGCCACCGATACCGGTTTTATGGTCAATGACAACTCCGGTGCCAATACGTTGCCGGTTCGAGGTGAACTGGCGTTGGGTACGATGGCTGTTATGGCCAAACGACCCGCCAAGGATGAGGGTCCACAAGAGGCGCTCACGGCCGGTGCCGATGAGAACTGGAAGTCACCCGCACTCGACCTGCTTTCGTCGCAGGGTAGTAAAGCCGATGCCGGTGATGTGAAGGCCAACGCCACTATAATTCAGCAGACATTGGAGAGTTTTGGCATTGGTGTGACGATGGGAGAGGTGAACGTGGGTCCAACCGTTACTCAATATACCTTTGCCCCGCCGAGTGGCGTAAAGCTGAACAAAATTACTACTCTGGATACCAACTTGGCGCTGAGTCTGGCTGCGCATCCCATCCGGATTGAAGCTCCAATCCCCGGCAAAAGCGCGGTCGGCGTGGAAGTGCCCAATAAGGGCATTGCACTGGTTAGACTTCGCGGTGTACTCGAAACTCCGGAGTGGAACAAGCTCGATACGCCTCTGACCTTCGCGCTCGGTCGTGACGTCTCCGGTATCCCAATGTATGCGGATCTAGCCAAGATGCCTCACATGCTCATCGCCGGCGCCACTGGCTCGGGTAAGAGCGCCATGATTAACGCCTTCTTAACGAGCCTGCTCTACCGCAATAACCCTAACGAGCTCAAACTCATTCTGGTTGACCCGAAGCGAGTCGAACTTGGTCTCTATAATGATATTCCGCATCTGCTTACGCCAGTGATTAACGAACCTGAGAAGTGTATTTCGGCCCTTAAGTGGGCGGTGGCCGAGATGGAGAGTCGCTACATTCTGCTAGATGCTGCCAAGAACCGGAATATCATCGAGTACAATAAAGCGCACCCGGACGATGCTATGCCCTATATCGTCATTGTGATAGATGAGATGGCCGATCTCATGGTGCTCGCCGCCGCCGATGTTGAGACGTTGATTGTGCGCCTAGCCCAAATGGCCCGTGCCATTGGTATCCACCTGGTGCTGGCGACCCAGCGACCCTCGGTGGATGTCATCACCGGCACCATCAAGGCCAATATCCCGGCGCGCCTGGCCTTCAGCGTGGCAAGCCAGATCGATAGCCGTACCATCCTTGACCAGATGGGTGCCGAGAAACTACTCGGTAAGGGTGACATGCTCTTCTCGAGCCCGGATTTCATGAAACCGCGCCGTATTCAGGGCGCCTTCCTCGACGAGAATGAGGTTAAAGCCATTACTGACTATCTGCGCAATGAGCGCGCGCCGCAGTATAACGATGAGGTATTAGCCCAGAAGGTATCCATTGGCGGTTCACATGGCGGCGGGGGTGATATCGGCGACATCGATGATGTTATGTATGAGCAGGCCGCTGAGGCGGTAATTCGTGCCGGTAAGGCCAGTACCAGCATGCTCCAGCGTCGTTTAAGGGTGGGCTACGCCCGTGCTGCGCGGCTCATCGACCTACTCGAGGAACAGGGGGTTGTGGGTCCGGCTGATGGCGCTCGACCGCGTGAGGTGCTGGTAACCAGCCTTGACTCGGTGCGTGCTGGCGGCACCCCTATCGAGATGGAAGGCGGCGGTTTCGACGAAGAGTAAGGTCATTATCTACTCTCACATAAGCTGGACCGACTTGGTCTATCATACCCATCTCTATAAGTGCTCCGACTGAATAATCAGATACAATAGAGTCATGTCAGAAGAACCCAAGCCCACGACCGGTCAGGTTGGCCCACAGCTCAAAACTCGCCGACAAGCCCTGCGCATTAGCCTGGCTCAGGTGGAGATCGATACCAAGATTCGCGGTAAGTTTCTTACCGCGCTCGAGCAAGGCCAGTACGATTTACTGCCCAATGACATCTATTCACGCGGGTTTGTGCAGCATTATGCGAGCTACCTAGGCCTCATCGGCTCTGAGGTGGCCGGTAAGTACGCACTTGAGCGAGGTGGCATCGAGCAGGGCAAGACGAACCGCCCCAAATTGGAGCGGTCGAAGCGCCTCGTCTTTACCGGACCCATCGCCGCGGCATTGGGTATTGCTATCATAGTCGTCTCCATAGTGACGTATCTGGTATGGCAGTTCTCGGCGCTGGCGGCCCCGCCAGGTCTGACCGTTACGAGCCCCGAGGTTGATCAGATGATCACCGGCAGCGTCATTAACGTCACCGGAAAGACGACCCCGGGTTCTGATGTGAGCGTGAACGACTCGCCGCTACTTACCGATACCGATGGCCAGTTTAGCGAAAAGGTGGCGTTACAAGACGGCATTAATAGCATTCGTATCAAATCCACCAGTAAGCTCGGTAAGACCACGGTGATCACGCGCAACGTCTTGGCCAAGCTGCCTAAGGTGGATTCGGCAGCGGCAACGGTACCTATTGCCCCGTTTAACGGCGTAGCGGTGGCTGTGAGCGTCCGCGAGACCACATCGGTGGTTGTGTTGGTCGACGGCAAGGAGGCCTTCCGTGGGACCTTCATTGCCGGCCACAGCCAGCTCTTCACTGGAGCCACCGATATCAACCTCACCACCGGTAACGCGGGGGCGACCAGTGTAGTTGTCACCAACTCGATCGCTGCAAGCAAGAAGATCGATCCGCTCGGAAAAGAAGGCGAGATACGGCGTAATCAGGATTTTGCCACGACAACCGTTATTCCTTGATCCAATTGTCATCTCGACCGAAGTGGAGAGACTCGTCAGGGTTGTCAGGCCCTTCGACTTACGCTCAGGGTGACATGGATGAGGAATGTGATCGTGGTAAACTAAGGGTCGAAAAGGAGGCTTTCTATGGCCAAAGATTTCTCATTTGATGTAGTCAGCGATTACGATGTGGCCGAGATGGTGAATGCCGTGGACCAGGCTCAACGCGAGCTTGGCACTCGCTATGACTTTAAGGGTACGAGCGCCAAGATCGAGTTCGTTGATGACAAAGCGGGGGTGATCATCGAAGGCGACAGCAAATACCAACTCGATGCCATCTTAGATATGTTTCAGGGAAAACTGATCAAACGCGGCGTCTCCCTCAAGTCGCTCGACACCTCGGCCGAACCGATCCAGGGTGGCAAGGAGATGCGGTGGACGGTGAACTTCAAGAAGGGGCTCGATCAGGAGAAGGCCAAGCAGCTTACCAAGAGCATACGCGAGGACTTTCCTAAGGTGAAGACGCAGATCCAAGGCGATAGCGTACGAGTGAGCGCGGCCTCGAAGGACGACCTACAGGGTGTGATGTCGTTGCTGCGCGCCAAAGACCTCGATTTCCCGCTGGATTTCCAGAATTATCGATGATTACTCTAGAAGAAGCTAAGAAACACCAAGATGAGCTACAGGCCCATGGTCGACGGCTTCTAGATCAGTTGGCAATAGAGCAGACCTTGGCAAAGCTGGGTGACGTCAATCTTGATGGCAGCTTCCTTTACGGCCTGATGGTAAAACCGGATATTGATTATCACATCTATAACGAGCACCCTGATATCACCGCCGTTGCTGAGGTCGCGCGTAAATTTATGCTTCTTCCCGGAGCGGCGCGGGTCCAGGTCGGCAATAAATTCGTCAAACCCCCTCTTCCCGGGATGCCAAGAGGTATTTATCTCGGTATGGCGATATTCTTTGAAACCGTCGAATGGTCATTTGATATCTGGGTACTTAGCAGAGAAGAGAAAATGGATCAAGCCAACTTTCCGGTAGGTTGGGCCGATCAACTTTCCGAGTCTCAGCGTGATAACATCATTTTACTTAAATATCAGTTAGCCGAACTTGGTCGATATCCGTCGGAAGTACACTCTGCCGATGTGTACCGGGCAGTTAAAAATGACCGAGTCTCAACGATTTCCGAACTTGATGAGTGGCGCAAAACTCATCCATTTTACTAAGTAGTTGACAGTACGGCTTTTGTTCGGTTAATATCTTTGTATAGATTAGCAAACAAGGATATGGGACTGATACAATGAGTACCGAACTGATGGAGAAGCCAGTAGTGGATACAAAGCCAGAGAATACCGAGAAGGTTGATAAGAAGGTAGCCAACGACAAAGCCGAACGGGCCAAGGCGATTGATCTGGCCGTGGCGCAGATCGAGAAGCAGTTTGGGGCCGGTTCAATCATGAAGCTAGGCGAGAGCCACAAGATCGATATCGAGACCACCTCATCTGGTTCGCTCTCGCTCGATCTCGCATTAGGTGGTGGCATCCCGAAGGGTCGCATCGTGGAGATCTACGGACCGGAGTCCAGTGGTAAGACCACGCTGGCCCTGCACGCCATCGCTGAAGTGCAGAAGAAGGGTGGCGTGGCAGCTATTGTGGATGCTGAGCACGCGCTCGATCCCGAGTATGCCGCTCGTATCGGCGTCAATCTCGACACGCTTCTAATCTCCCAGCCGGATACCGGCGAGCAGGCACTAGAAATCGTGGAGACGCTCGTTCGTAGTAGCGCCGTCGATCTCGTGGTTATAGACTCGGTCGCGGCCTTGGTGCCTCGTGCTGAGATTGAGGGTGAGATGGGGGACTCGCACATGGGTCTCCAGGCGCGTCTCATGAGCCAAGCCCTGCGTAAACTCACGGGAGTGATCTCTAAGAGCAAGTGTACGGTCATCTTCATCAACCAGCTGCGAATGAAGATCGGTGTAATGTTTGGTAACCCCGAGACTACCACCGGTGGTAAGGCACTCCAATATTATGCTTCGGTGCGCATGGACATCCGCGGCACCGAGCAGATTAAGGACGGCGACGAATCGATCGGCAAACATGTAAAGGTGAAAGTGGTGAAGAATAAGGTCGCTGCACCGTTTAAGGTGGCCGAATTCGACATCATGTTTAACGAAGGTATCTCCATCGCTGGTGATGTCTTGGATCTTGCCGTCAAGCATGCGCTAGTCGAGAAGAGTGGCGCCTGGTACTCCTATGCGGGCGAGAAGATCGGCCAGGGACGCGAAGCGGCCAAGCAGTACCTCAGCGCTAATCCCAAGCTGATCACCAAGCTCGATGCCGACGTTCGTAAAGCCGCCGCTGCAGCCTAAGCCAGCCTCGCGATGCCGGTAATCACCGATATCAAGCGCCAGAAACGCGACGATAGCCGCTACTCAATCTACATTGATGGCGGCTATGCGTTTGCTCTGACCGATCTTGAGCTGAGTAATTCAGGGCTCAGAAGTGGCCAGGACCTTACAACTAACGATGTTGAGTTGTGGCGCAAACGGTCGCTCGAGGCCAAAGCCTATAATCAGGCGCTAGGTTACATCCAGTATCGCCGCCGTAGCCAGCGTGAGGTGGAGATCTACCTAGCGCGCAAGGAGTATGAGCCAGATACGATCAGCTCGATCATCGAGCGGCTAGTTAATTATGCGTTCATTAATGACCGAACTTTTGCCGAGGCGTGGATCGCTGATCGACGGGCGCTCAAACCTCGTAGCCGGCGTATGCTGATGCAGGAGCTAAGTGCCAAGGGCGTCACCCGGGAGATTATCGACGAGGTTTTAGGTGACACCGAAGATGATGAGGTCGAGACCCTGGTCTTACTCATTGAGCAGAAGCGCCGACTGTCGCGGTACGCCAATCAAGAGAAGTTAATTGGCTATTTGGCTCGACAGGGCTACGGGTACGGCAAAATAAAAGAGGCGCTGGCGCGCCTCAGTGACAATTAGTTGGCGGTAACGAGACGATAGGCCAGGACGAAGGCTATTGCCCACAACAAGATAACTAACACTCTATACCCTCTTACTAACATCAGTTTAGCGTAAGGGCTTTACCTTAACAAGCTTAACTATCCGGGACTGGCTCAATAGGCAGGGCGGGGGCTTTGATATCGGCATCGCGTACGACGATGCGTTGGCCAGTGACATCGATGATCTGGGCTCGATCGATGATCAGACTACTACCCATGAACGATTGCAGCAGCGATTGCTTCACATAGAGCTTCTGTAGATGCATCGTGTCCAGATTGATAGTGTAATCATCGACCGTACCGAGCTTCCGACCTAAGTCAGTGATGACATGTCGCCCAATCGGTTTGAAACGCTCATGCAACAGTGGCTGGAGCCGCACCACGTCGGCTGGCTCCGTGAGCTCGTTCTCCGAATTCACGATAAGACAGTCCTGGGCAACCTGGCGGGCGTCTCCCATCATCAGTACGCTCTCCTCGCCTTTGCCAGTCGCGTTACATAGCATGGCAACTACACGTAAGTCCGACGGGTCCAGGATCAGTTCCCGGGTCATACCAATCGGTTCACCGGTTTGGAGGCTGATGATGGGCAAGCGGAGCAGGGCACTGGCTAATATATACATAGATCCATTGTATGCCGACCTTTGGGCGTTGACCAACCGGCTCGTTTGACCTATAATTACCTAGCTTTACATATTGGTAACCTTTTTGCGCTTCCAACGTATGTTGGAACCGTTGCCTCGGCCCAAAGCGCCGGGAACCCATGGAAAGGGTAGTATGAACAAACTCTATGAGTTGATGGTGCTGTTGCACCCTGATCTAGAAATCGATGCTGAGGCGCCGATCAAAAAAATAGAAGGCCTTGTGACCGCCGCTGGCGGACGTGTGGTTAAGCGTGATAACTGGGGCAAGAAGCGCCTAGCATATCGTATCAATAAGCAGGACTTTGCCGTCTACGTCTACTTCGAGATTGAGCTCGATCCGTCGAAGGTCCGTGATCTTGAGAACATCATCTTGCTCACCGAAGAGGTGATCCGTCACATTTTGGTGACCCACGAAGAGAGTAAGGTGCGACCGGTCAAGAAAGATGACGATAAGGCCTCAGAGCCCGCAGTAGCGGCCGTGGCCACCACAGAGGGAGACAAGTAATGGCTAAGAGCTTCAACCAGGCAATCGTAATGGGTAACCTCACCCGAGATCCCGAGCTCCGTACCACCCCCGGCGGCCAGCCGGTAGCTTCGTTTGCCGTTGCTACCAACCGCAGCTGGATGGACGCCAGCGGTGAACGCAAAGAGGCCGTTGAGTATCATGAGATCGTAGCCTGGGGCAAACTTGGCGAGCTTACAGCACAATATCTGGCCAAGGGCCGCAAGGTCATGGTCATTGGTCGCCTCCAGACCCAGAGTTGGGAGAAGGATGGCATCAAACGACAGCGCACCGAGATCGTCGCCAGTGACGTGAACTTCCTCGATGGCCGGGGCGATGCTCCCGCAGCTGGCGAGTCTCACGCCGCTCCCGCACCGCAGAACGCTAAGTCTGACGATGTGGTTATTGAGGACTTAGACACCAATGGCAACATCAACCTGGACGACATCCCGTTCTAAGTAATTGCCTTGGTACGCAACGGTTCGTCTGAACCTGCGCTACTCATGCCACTGCATCACCAAGTCAATCACTTAACTGACATTTAATTTATAGGAAATCTAATGGCTAATTTTTACTCCAAGAAGGTCTGCCGCTTCTGCGCCGAGAAGCTCGAGTACGTCGATTACAAAGACGTCAAACTGCTCCAGCGCTATCTCTCCAGCTATGGCAAGATCGAGTCCCGTAAACGCACCGGTAACTGCCTGCGCCACCAGCGCCGTGTGGCAGTAGCCTTAAAGCGTTCACGTCACATCGCCTTGCTACCGTTTACGGTTCGATAATGGCGGTCTTTGGCCACACCGATCTTAAGATTGGGACGCTCATCGAGCTCGAGGGCGTGCCGTATCGTGTCACCGAATACTCCCACAAGGCCATGGGCCGCGGTGGAGCTGTGGTACAGGTGAAGATTAAGAACCTATTAAACGGGGGCGTCGTTGAAAAGTCTTTCCGTAGCTCCGATAAGATCGCTTCGGCCGACGTCAGCCGCGCCAATATGCAGCTACTCTACCGCGAGGGTGATAACCTGGCCTTTATGAACAATGAGACGTTCGACCAAGAGATGGTGGCCAGCGACGTGTTGGGCGACCAGGCCAAGTATATCGCCGAAAGCTCGTCCGTACAGCTCTTAATGTTCAACGGGCGAGTAATCGGCCTTGAGATTGCCAATGCGGTGTACCTAGAGGTGACAGACACCGAGCCCGGCGTAAAAGGCGACACTGCGACCACCGCCATGAAGCAGGCCACGCTCGAAACCGGAGTGGTTGTTAGCGTCCCGCTGTTCATCAACGAAGGCGATAAAGTGAAGATCAATACCCTGAGCGGCGCTTACCTAGAGCGCCAAAAATAACCGACTCCCGCGCAAGCTGAAGTCCTCGTATGGTAAAGCTATGAAGAAACGCCTTGATCTGATTCTCGTCGAACGTGGCCTGGCTGACTCGCGTAGCCGGGCTCAGTCGTTGATCATGGCCGGGCAGGTCTCAGGCAATGGCCGCATATTAGATAAGGCCGGGCAGGTATTTGAGGATAGTGTCGAGCTGCACCTCAAAGATCAGCCTCGCTTTGTCTCTCGTGCCGGCGAGAAGCTGGCTTCGGTGGCAGAGAGCTTCAAACTCGATTTTACCAATCGCGTGGTTCTCGACGTTGGCTCTTCGACTGGTGGTTTCACCGATTATTCGCTCCAGAATGGCGCCGCAAAAGTTTACTGTGTGGATGTTGGTACAGCGCAGCTAGCATATAAATTGCGCCAGGATCCGCGTGCCATCGTAATGGAGAAGACAGATATTCGAGACTTGATCGCAGCAGGGAAGGGAATAGTTCCGACTGCCGATCAGACCATTTTGCCTGAACGGGCCGATATTGCAGTGTGCG
>JBBRTP010000020.1:0-9584 GCA_038244255.1 Candidatus Saccharimonadia bacterium | reverse complement strand
TTTAGCTTAATCTGACGCAAGGCCTCATCGTTGCTTAGGAATGGAAGCAGTGCGTGGTACTTTGCCGAGCCGGTGAATTCAATCTGACCACGTTTACCGGCCTCGGCCAGGCCGTCGATGAGATCGTGATACCCGTACTGGTCAAAGAGTTCGAGCAGAGAGGCATTAACGTTTAGGGTGATCTTGGCGTGCGGTCGCGCCAGAATGCCCTCGATGAGCGGGCGGTATGATTGCCCGACTACGGCCTCAAGAATATCGGGCTGCTGGCCGAATGGCTGGTAGATGTGGAGAAAATTAGCCCAATACATATCGCGCGTCCTTATTTAGTTAAGTCTAGTTTGGCGCGGGCCGGTTTGTCCAACTGCAGCCACTCGGTCAGGTGGTCGTAGCGACTGCTCACCACTTGTTCGGGTGTGATACCGGCCTTGACGATGGCGGTGAGAAACCGCGCCAGATGATTCTCTGCAATTCCGGCTGAGTCTCCCAGGGATCGCCACTGCAGAATGAACTGGTTGAGTTGGAACCGGTTATGAACGTCGGTACCTATATAGACGGTGGCACCCGATTCGGCGAGTAATTTGAGCCAGCGCGGCCAGAAAGCTAGCTGGGTAGGATGGGCGCTCACGGTGGGAAAGGTATTTAAGTTGACCTCGATGGCGGTGCCGGTCTTAGCTGCAATCTTAAATACCTGAGCCCAATCGACCGTTTCAATGTGCTCAATATAGCGTGGAGGATGGCCGATGACATCTACCGTTGGGTTCAAGCAAGCGCCGGTGAGGTGGCCCATAATAGTGGCGGCTTGGTGCTCGCTATCTTTGGGCATTGAGTGGCGCGAGGCGATCACCATGGCGCAGTGGTCGGCCAGCCGTGGCGTTAGGTCAGTGGAACCATCGGGTAGGATACTGACCTCGAGGCCATAGAGCACCGGCACTCGTTTGACGATCGGCCGACGGCGTTGCCGCAGGAGGCGGCGTCCCCGCAGGCTGAGCCGGCCGAGGCGGCGAGGTTTGGAGGGGTCGGAGGGATGTTCATTAAGCATTACATACTGGAACGGTGCGCTCTCGGAACCGGCTAATTTTGCTTTCACCAGTCCCGCTACCAGGCGGTCGACCGATAGATCGCTCTCACGGTGAGATGGGTGGTTAGAGAGTACGGTATGGGCATGGGTGAGCCCGCCAATGTACTCACGCGCGATACGATCGAGGTGCTTTACCATTTTTTCGGTATACTCCAGGTCTCGTTACGATGCTCCTTGATGGCTGCCTTATACAGCCGCACGTACTTCTTAGCCGGGATCTCCCAGGAGTAAGACAGGGCCATGGCATGGAGCATAAGTTTCCACCAGTGACTCTTATCGTGGTGCCATAAGTTTAAAGCACGCTTGATGGCCTCGCCGAGCGCTGGTCCGGTGTACTCGTCGAAGACGAAACCGTTGCCAGTGCGGTTCTGGGAATTGTAATCGCTGATGGTGTCGGCCAGGCCACCGGTACGGCGGACTATCGGGATAGTGCCATAGCGCAGGCTCACCAGCTGTCCGAGACCGCTTGGCTCAAAGAGTGATGGCATCAGAAACATATCGGCGCCAGCATACACCAGGCTACCTAGTTCCTCAGAGTAGGGTCGATAGGCCACCTGCTTAGGGTACTGCTTCATCTTCTCGTCCAAAAAGCGCACGTAACTGCCTTGACCGGTACCCACGACCACAATCTGGACTCCCTGCGCCATGAGCTCATCGAAGATCTCAAAGACCAGGCTAAAGCCCTTCTGTTCGGTAATACGCGAGTTCATGCCCATAATCGGTACCGCATCGTCAATCGGTAGTCCCAGGCGGTGCTGGAGTGAGCGCTTGTTATCGTACTTTCGGTGCATAATCTCAATGTCGTAGTTCACCGGCAAGAACTTATCGAAGATGGGGTTCCAATAGTTGTAATCGACGCCGTTACGTACGCCGAAGAAGGTGCGCGACCGGGCATTTAGGATGACATCGAGTCCGTGACCGGTCGCCGGGGCGAGTAACTCCTTGGCGTATTGTTCACTCACCGTGGTCACGATATCGGCGTGGATTATGCCACGCTTAAGGAAGTTAATGGCGCCAACCTGGTCAATTCCGGTGGGCAGCTCGCCGTTGCCGTCGTCCTGCTCCTCAATGGGAATCTCCCACTGATTGGCAATGGCTACGTACGCCGAGTTGTGAATGGTCTGTACCACGGCAATATGCTTGTACGGCGATGATTCTGGCAGGTATGCAATGAGGTCAGCGATGAGCCCGGCGTGCCAGTCGTGGCAGTGGATGACATCGGGGATCCAGTCGAGATTCTGCATTAAGTTAAAGACGCTTAAATTGAAGGCGTAATAGGGGAGATTGCCGTCTTTGGCGTTATAAATGTCATTCGCACGAGGGAAGTAGGTCTCTGATTCGAGGAAGTAGATGGCAACTTCCTGATTTAGAATACTGGCATGAAAGTTGATGGGGCTTGGCTCGTTATCGACGGTGAGTGTACTGCTACCAATTGGTACAAAGGCAAACTTATTGCGGTCGACGCTACCGTAGAGCGGGGTATATACGCGAACATCGTGCCCGAGCCGATGGACGGCCTTGGGTAACGCGTTCATGACCTCACCAAGACCGCCTGTCTTGGCAAAGGGGGCGACTTCTCCGGCTAGCATCAGGATCTTCATAGTAATTTTTCTTCGTTTAGGACCCGAGTGTGAGTTTGTTTCGGCCGCGGTGGTTCGGACTTGCGGGTATAGACTAATTCTAGTGTAATCTACGCGACCGTGATGCGCCAGGCAAGCATGAGGGCTGTGAGTCTAGGTGACGGTTCGTATCTGATACAATACGGTTATGATCGCAACGTTAGCTGGCAAGCTTACCGAGAAACTTAGTGATAGTCTGGTGGTCGAAATCGGCGGGGTTGGCTACGAGCTCATGACGACGGTTGACGACTGGGGGGCGGCTAAAATGGGCGAGCCGAGCCGCTGGTTCGTCTATGAACAGATCCGCGAAGACGCCCATAATTTGTATGGTTTTCGTAAGTTATCGAGTAAGGATTTATTTGTGCAGCTTCTCAGTGTCAATGGCGTGGGTCCCAAGATGGCACTCACCATCTTGAGCTCGGCTGGCGAAGCGCGGCTTCGACAAGCCATTATGGCGGGGGATCCCGAGCTGTTACGCGGCGTATCGGGTGTAGGTCCCAAAACCGCTCAACGCGTCATCTTGGACCTGCGCGGCAAGGTAGAAGGTGGCGTGGCCGGCCTCGCCCCGGTGAGCGACAGTGCCTACCAGGCGCTCGTGGCGCTGGGCTACACACCGGCGCAGGCTACGCAGGCAGTGCTCGGAATCCCCGATGATATTACCGATGAACAGGCGCGCGTGAAGGCGGCGCTTAGAGGAATTGGGAAGTAGGGGCGTAAATCTCTTACTAGAGGCAGTCATAATTTGTCATCTTGATCGTCGGGGAGGGTTGTGAATATGCCCTTAGGTCGAAGTTCGACTTATGCTCTTCCCTTAGTCGATAGGTCGAACTTCGACCTATCGCGTCTGCCAGTTACCCTTTCCTTAAAAACATATGTGCAACGCATAACGACTAGCGTAGTTAAGCTAGATGAGCGAAGTATCCCATCATTATCAGACCGCCCTTTTGGGTCTTTCCCAGATAGCGATGGTACAATGGACTTATGATTGAGCGAATCGTAAATCCGGATAACGTGGACGCCGAAGACCAGATCGTAGAAGAGGCGCTCGAGACGCTCCGGCCCAAGACCTTTGCGGCCTATGTAGGCCAGCCGCTCTTAAAACAGAACCTCCAGCTGGCCATCGAGGCGGCTAAGGTGCGCGACGAGCCGGTCGATCACATCCTACTGTATGGCCCTCCAGGACTTGGCAAGACCACCATGGCTGGGGTCATCGCGGCTGAGCTGGGCAGTGGCCTGCGGGTGACCAGTGGCCCGGCCATCGAGCGCGCCGGTGATCTGGCAAGCTTACTGACTAACCTGGCTGACGGCGATGTGCTCTTTATCGATGAGATCCATCGCTTGCCCAAGACGGTTGAGGAGGTGCTGTATCCGGCCATGGAAGATTTTGGCCTCGACGTAATGCTCGGTAAAGGCCCAAGTGCCAAGAGTATCCGGCTCGATCTACCCCGTTTCACCCTCATTGGCGCGACGACCAGAGCCGGCGCCCTGGGCGCGCCGTTTCGCGATCGGTTTGGCCATGTCCACCGCCTGGAGTACTACTCACCGGCCGAGATGACTGAAATAATTCTTCGGGCAGCAAATATTCTAGGGGTAAAGCTCGATATCGAGGGAGCCGACGAGATTGCGACCCGATCACGTCTCACACCTCGCATCGCTAACCGCCTCCTAAAGCGTGTGCGCGATTACGCCCAAGTGAACCAAGTGGATACCATCACCCGTAAAGACGCCCGCAGCGCCCTCAACCTCTTGGAAATTGACGAGTTGGGCCTCGATGCCTCTGATCGCCGCCTCCTAACGGCCATTGTTGATCACTACAATGGCGGACCGGTGGGGCTAACTACGCTTGCTGCCATCACCAGCGAAGAGGTCGCGACCATCGAGGATGTCTACGAGCCGTATCTCATGCAGATCGGCATGCTCGAGCGTACCACGCGCGGTCGTAAGATTACTCCCAAGGCCTACGCCCATCTGGGTCTTACGCCACCACCATCATGAAACCCGGCGAGATTCGCATCCCCAAATCAGATTTGCAGCGTCGCCTTGACGCAACCGTGGCATTACAACGGTCGGCCGCCGGCCTGCTGCAAGAGCTAGAACAGGCCTATTTAGGCCGGTCGGCGGGCAAATTAGGGCAATGGCGTCAGGATCCGCAAGCCTGGGCAGCTAAACGTTAGTTTCCGAACGGGTCGGTCTTGCCGACGCTGGTAGCAGGGACTTGGCTAGGAACCACATTGAGGCTCTTAAGTGATTCGATAGTCTTTTTATCGAACGTTAATGTGACTTTAGGGATGGTGGCCGACGGCGTGGTGGCTGGTTTAACGTTTAGGGCTTGATTAACAATGAAGGCGGTATAGGCAAAGACGCCGATTAGTAGCGCACCGACGATATACGGCTGAACTTGCTGTAGTAATGGGAGAATGGCCTTGGTATTAAAATTGAATTTAAGATTCATCGTTATGGCTTCACATATGCGTTAACGGTCATCGAGTAGACGATCGGTTTGGATTTATCGGGTCGGGAGATGGCAAGATTGGTGACGTTGGTGAATCGGTTTAAGTTTTCGACGCTGGTTAAGAAGGTTTGGAGCTGCTGATAGGTGCCCTGGAGCTGGAAGGTGATGGGGAGTGCTAGGGCAGCACCGGTCTGTACGGTCTGTGAGGTGTTGGTGGGGAGCCCAACGGGGCTTGGGAAGGCCACACTGGTGAGGCTGAGACCTGCCGAACCGGCCAGATTCTGTAGCTGGGCTAGGATGGCCGTCTGATTCTTGGTACGGGGCAGTGCCGCATCGATGAGTGGGATAATCGGCTTAATCTCGTGGTTGTACTGGTATTGGAGCTTGGTGAGCTGGTCTAAAGTAGTCGAGGCACTCGACTGGTCGGCCAGCTGCTGTGACAGCTTGGTACTGGTGGTCTTAATGTTACCAAGAGCAAAGTAGTAGCCACTGCCACTGGCAAGTATCAGTACGCTTAAGCCACCCAGGAGGATAAAGAAGAACTTCTTGGGGCTCATTTGGCCTCTCCTGGCTTAAAGGCAATCACGACGCTCGCCTGGAAGCTGCCACCGCCGGCCGGCCCGATGCTCTCGAGGTCGACACCGGCGATACGTGGCGACTGGGCAAAGACGTCACGAAAGGCCAGTACCTGATTGTATGATGGCGCCGTGACATTAATCTTTACCGCGGTCTTATCGCTACCGGTGAGGGTGATGGAATCTATGGATACTCCCGTAGGGAGAGCCTTGGCGAGATCGTTTAGAAGGGTAGAGAAGTGCGTCTGCTGAGCCTGAATATACTTGATGGCAGAGAGTCGCAGGCTAATATCGTTGGCTTGCGCTTGGAAGGCGGCGGTGGCCGCGATGTCGAGCTGCTTCTGGGCCACGTCCTTACTCACGGTGTTGGCCTGAACATTAAGGTAGAAGATGGTGCCGCCAAAGATAACGCCTAATACTACGATGATGACGACGGTAAAACGCAGGTAACGTAAAGCTAAGCGATTTAACTTGGCGAATCTCACCTGCTCCTTCAGATTCGGCGGGAGGAGATTAATCACAGCTTGCCCTCCATGCGAGCGAGGCCGATGGCCGTGGTGTACATGGGCGCATCAAACTTGGACACCGCCTGCAGGTGTTTCACCGTGAGCCCAGCCCACGGGTCGGCGATGATCACCTGGATATTTAGCTCCTTAGAGAGATAGTCGACGAGCCCGGGCATGCTGGCGCTACCGCCCGATATCATAAGCACCTCGATGGGGCGTTTATTGGCACCACGGTCGAGATAGTACTTCATGACCCGGCGTATCTCGTTGGCAATAGTAGTTAGGGGCTTTTTTAGTGAGGCTTGAATCTTAGGCTGAAGGCCGGAGGGTCCCAGGCCAAACTTAAACTTGATCTCGTTGGCCTGCTCGCGCGTAATCTGTAGGTCGGATACCAGTTGGGTCGTTAAGGTATCGCCGCCTAACGCAATGGTATCGGTGAGGCGAATCATCTTATCATGCACCGTAAGGTCGATAGAGTTGGATCCAATATCGGCCACCAAAGTGGGTTTAGCGAGCGGGGTGGAGGCAATAATAGCGCGCGTGACGGCCGAGAGGCTGGACTCGATGAACGAGACTTCCAGGTTCATTAGGTCAAACAGCTTGATGTAGGAGTCCACGATGGCGCGCGGCGCGGCCACCATGAGCACCTGAATCTGCTCCTGCTGGGTCTCGATAATCTCGTAGTCGATGTAGAGGTCTGGGAGCGGCACCGGAATGTACTGCTCGGCCTCAAGCCGCACGGCAGCACCCAGGTCGGCCGGGTTCATTGGTGGTAGCTCGAGTACCCGGGTAAAGACCTTGGCGACCGGGAGTGAGGCGGCCACCCGGGTACTGGTGATGTGCCCGTAGCTCATCTGCTTCATCAGCGGCTCTAAGGCCGTGGCGATCTCTTTGGGGTCCACGATGATACCCTCCACGATGGCGTCCCCCGGAAAATTCGCATAGCCGTAGCCTAGGACCTGCATGTTCTTACCGGCCGGCTTGAGCTGAATAAGCTTGGCCGTACGACTTCCCAGGTCGAAGCCAAAGATGGGACGGTCATGATAGATCAGTGGAACGCGCATTAGAGACTCTCACCTCGGATTTTTAGCATAACCATTATTACCATTGTACCATCTAAGGGTTGTAAAGTTGTTCGCGCCAGTTAAGTACGCTGTAGTTACCTGTCGTGGGGAACTGCGGTGGCGGGGCGTAGATGAGGTGCGAGTCAAAGTTGTAGGCAGTGGTAGGAAAGCCGGTGCAGTACGAGCCACAACCAAGGGTCTTGAAGCCGTAGTTATTCTGGTTCTGGGCAATTCCGCCGTATAACGTGAATGATGCCTTGAGTCCACCGTTACTAGTGTCGTAGCCTACACTGCCATATTGCGCTAGGACAGCGGCATTTATCTCGAGTGTATTTGGAACATAAGCGGGAACGAAGATATCGGCTTGCGCCACCAGGCCTATTACTGCACTGCCGTCTTTGGCCGCATAGGTCAGGTTGTCTACCAGCTTGATGGTCTTACGGGTAGCTGAGTTATCGGGCAGCTTGGCAGCGGCAATGGTGATGCGCCCCGGCCAGTTGGTGCCGCTGAGCCAGAGGTTCTCGGTGGAGAACAAGATTCCATTAGTGGGTGCGGCCTGATTGCGGACGAAGGTCTTAGTGATACCAGCACCGGTCTCGGAGGTCACCTTATAGATATCAATCGTCCCATCGCTTCTGAGGCTTAAGTACCAGCCGAGAGCGCCCGAGCCGTTTAAATAGACCCCGCCCGATGCCTGCGCCAGCGTCTGGAGATTGCTTAAGTTGACGGTCACCGAGGTGAAGTCGATGGACGGCACCGGATAGGCCCATTGGCTGGTTGGCCCACCTGCACCCCAAACACCGGCATGCGTGTTGCCGTCGTAGGCCGAGACGTACGTTCTACGGGCGGCGGTGACCGGACCGTTATTGGTGCCGTTAAACTGAATTCCGACGTTAGAGAAGACGGGGCCGGTGGTAGTTGAAGTCGCCGAGAAGTTGAGCTCAGTGTTACTTAAGAAGATGTAGTTAGAGAATGACGGCTGGCCGAGTTGAGCTAGCACTGTGCGGCTGCCCGGCAGCCCGGTGACTTGGCCGATACTCTGAACTGTGGCGATGGTAGAACCATTAGACGGCGGGGTGATGGTGAGTTTGTAGGTCCCTAGCAGGTTGCCGTCGTTATCGTAGTAATTGTGCGCGTATGGTCCATAGGACGGCCCTGCCCCTCCGATGCCACCGTCTTGGTAGTCACTGGGATTGTGCGCCAGATGCCAGAGGTAGTAGTTAACGCCAGCTTCGGCCACCTCGAGGGCGCGCTCCGACCGCTCTTCGAAGAGCTGGGCATGCATGTTGTTAATAAGTATCTGCGCACCTATGGCGCCAAGCCAGGAAAGTACGAGACCAAAGACGAGCGCGGTCAACATAATATAGCCGCGGTCATGGTGACGCATAACGTAGCTCATAGATTCACCTTCTGGTTTCGTAACGTAACTTTGGTACTAATTGAGAGGGGAACCGGGAGCTGCTTAGGGTTAGGATTCGCCGCCAGGTAGAGACCGATCTGCTTGATCTGGCCAACGGTGAAGCCGCCGGTCAGTAGGGTACCGACGTCATCGTAGTAGGTGAATAAGGTATTGGCGCCCATCGTCATATCATTTCGCATAACGGTGACCTTCTCGTCGGCAGCGGCATAGGTGTAACTGGGAGCCGTCCCGGTGGGGGGTGTCACGCCCACCTCGATTAAGTTACCCGATATAAAATAGCGAATCTTCTTAATGGAGGTATCTTGGGGCGAGAAGTAGCCGTAGAAGATGAGCGAGTTGGCGGTAGCAGTGTCTATGGTGGTAGCACCGCGTATGACCTTGGCCAAACGTCCGGATAGGATGTTCAAGTCGACCGCCGCGTTAGACTGGGCCTCCAGATAGCTATACGATCGCAGACCACTAATGGCAAAGGTCGAGAGTGGTACCGCAACGGCACCAGTGATAGCGATCACGATGATGAGCTCGAGCATCGAGTAGCCATTCTTACGGTGTGACACTGAAGCCTCCCGTCTGCGTCACCGTACCGCTGGCGTTGGCCACCACGATATCCCAGTCACCGGTAGCGGCACCGCTCAGGTTTAGGTTGGCGTTTAAAATGGTGTTGCCGCTACTTGAGACAATGCCTGTGGCCACGATATCGCTCTGCCCGGATTTCTTGAGACGGATGGTCGTGGATGAGCTTAAGTTGGTGCCGGTTAGTTTAATAGCCACCACGTTAGTGCCGGAGGGCGCGCTAATTGGGGTGGCCGCCGAGAGTCGTGGGTACGTCGAGCTAGCACTTAGTACCAGAGTGATGGCGAGGGTAGAGTT
>JBBRTP010000019.1:0-9755 GCA_038244255.1 Candidatus Saccharimonadia bacterium | reverse complement strand
GAGGTAATCGAGGATGGTCTGATAATTAAATTCGATACTCTCAAAGATCGACTCATCCGGCCAGAACGTCACGGTGGTACCAGTACCTTCAGCAGCGCCCACTGCCTTCACGTCGGCCGTCGGCTTACCCTGGAGGTACTCCTGGCGATAGAGCTTGCCGTCTCGCCGAACCTCGGCGATGAGCCGGCTCGATAGCGCGTTCACCACGCTTATACCCACACCGTGGAGTCCACCGGACACCTTATAGCCCCCGCCGCCGAATTTACCGCCAGCGTGGAGGACTGTCAGCACGGTCTCAAGCGCGCTCTTGCCGCCCTTGGCCATCTTATCTACGGGAATACCACGGCCATCATCGATGACCGTAACGCCGCCGTCGGCTAAGAGGATCACCTCGACCGTACGGGCGTAGCCCGCCAGGGCTTCGTCGATGGAGTTGTTGACGAGCTCCCAGACTAAGTGATGGAGGCCTTCGATACCGGTGCCACCGATGTACATACCGGGCCGTTTACGAACTGGGTCGAGTCCCTCGAGCACCTGAATCTGGCTGGCACCATAGTTCGATTTATCTGCCATATTGAGAGTTCCACCTACGTTACTTCAACAAAAATGAGCTCGCTAAGCCCTCGTTCTGCCTCTAGTATACTGCTTGGCTGTATCTGGGGCAAGCGATGTATCACGCATGCAGTTTGGTTGTACTCATCATCTGATTAGGTTATCATAATGCTAATGTTTAAACAGATAGTCTCCAAGCTGTCACTCTCCCCATCGGCCGTCTCTGAGCTGGCGTTCTATGCGCGCCGTTTGAAGCAAGAAAAGATAACCCGTACGTTCTCGGCCATCGCCGCCGCTCTGGTAATCGGCCTCCAGTTTCTGACGATCACCGCGCCACCCACGGCTTCTAATGCCGCTTCGCCTAGCGACCTCATTCACGGTGGTATCGTTTCGAAAGACGATCTCTTAAACCATTACGATGCCCCTGGTGATCTCAAAGCCATCTACAATTACTTTGGTATCAGTCGGGCCGATCTTGCCTCAACTGCTACCAAGGAGGTCACCATTAATACGCGTGACAAGTCACTCCAGTCGCTCAGCCGCGTGGCCCACTCGGCCAGTGATGGCACCATGATTATTTCAGGCGTCACCTATTACTACCGCCCGATGTATAAGGCCGACACCGGTGCCAACATCGCCGGTGGTTCAGATTATAAGGTGCTCCAGGGCTATAGTACGGCGACCCACAGCTACTTTGCCGTCATGTTCGTCTGTGGCAATATCGTCTTTAAGACCATCCCCAAGCCGCCGGCAACCCCCACGCCGACCCCTAAGCCGACACCCAAGCCGACGCCGCCTCCCGTCACCGACAAACTCGCCTGCACCGGGCTCGACGCTACACCAGATCGGGGTATTGCGCCGCTTAAAGTTGCCTTCAGTGGCACCGGATCGGTAACCGGTCAGACTATCACAAGTTACATCTTCGACTTTGGCGATAACAACGGCGCTACCCTGGCTACCGGCGTCACGAGCCACACCTATGCTGCCGCTGGTGTCTATACCGCTACCCTACGAGTCAAAGGCTCTAAGGGTACAACCACGGCCATAACACCTATCTGTACCGCTACCCTCACCGTTACTCCCCCACCCGCTGCCTTTACCAAGAGTAAGACCGCTTTAAATCTCACTCAGAACATCGATGCCACCACCGGACCCGCTCATGCCGGCGACTCTATTCGATACAGCCTCGTCACCAAGAATATTGGCGGCGTGACTGCGCCGTACGCGGTAGTCGAACACGTCAGCGACATCTTAGAGTATGCCGACATCACCGACGCCACCGGAGCGACCTTAAGTGACGGCATACTCACCTGGCCGGCCGTAGCCATCGCCGCCGGCAAGTCTCTCGTCACCACCTTCACCATTACGGTTGGTAAGGTAGATGCCAGCGGCCAGCGCATCATCCCCGCTACCCCCGTTGGCGTCTCCGATAAGTACTCCTTCGACCTGCGCATGGACAATGTCTACGGCGACAGTACGGTACAGGTATCGATTACTCCCCCACCAGCCAAGCAGATCGAGACCATCTCAAAGCAGATGCCTGATACTGGCGCCGCCAGCTCTACCATCATCGTTCTACTCTTTACCGGTCTAGCGCTCTTCTTCTTCTTCCGTAATCGCCAACTCCTCACCGAGATCAAAGTCCTGCGTAATGAATACCACGGAGGAGTCTAGCAAATGTCTGTCGAACACCAACCAAATTCAGTCGAGCAGAACGAGGCCACTCAGGCCGAGCTCGAAGCACTAGGTAAGGAGCGTCTCGAGGAATTAGCGACCAAGCCCGAGGCGGGACAAGACCATCAGGAGAAGAGCGCTGAGGCTGCCCGAGAGACCATTAAGCAGGTGGATAACGATGCCCCCGAGCCCAGCCACGAGCCCGCTGCCCCCGCCAGCTTCGTGGCCCGCGTGAACCACGTGGTCAACTACTCTCAGACCATGCAGAGTGTGCAGCGTCACCTCAGCCCGGTCAGCCAGAGCTTTAGTAAGATCATCCACTCCCCCGTTATCGAGACCACCAGCGAAGTGCTCGAAAAGACTGTCTTACGCCCGTCAGTTACCAATGGCGCGCTCTGGACGGCTGCCATTGTAGGGCTCTTCTTCTACCTCGTAGCACGGCACTACGGCTATGTCTTGTCGGGTTCGGAGCTCTTACTCTCCCTCATCGCCGGTGGCCTCATTGGTGGCCTACTCGAGCTGCTCGGTCGTGCCCTCGTCCATCGTCGACCGTAACACCCACCTTGGTACAAATGACAATACGTCCCTCGATTAGCTCGGGAGACGTTTTGTCATTATGCACAAGTCTTACTCGCCGACAATCACATTGCCCTTGCTATCGACATAGATCTCGCCCTTGGCTAGTGCTGGTGGCTGTTCGGCGGTTACGGCTGGTTTTGCCACAACCACGTCAGACTGGGACACGGCCGTCGGCAGGATCAGTTTACCAGCCATCGACTCAGGCTGGGAGCCAGTTGTAATGACAGGCGGGGCCGCCTCTACTGGAGAAGCTGACTCGGTGGCTAGGGTGGGCGATGGCGCACCTTCGGGCGTAGGGGTCTTAGAATTACGGCCACCACGGTGTCGGCGGCGCGAGCTGGTATGTTCGGCCGTCTTATTAACTGACGCGGTTGTCGTAGCCGACGGCATAGGCGCAGTACTTAAGTCTGCTACCGGCTCAGGGGAGGGCTCGGCTGCCTCCGGCGTCTGGACCGCCGATTCCTCGGCCTTTACCGCCGCCACGTCGGCGGCGGCCAGCGACACCGGCTGGGGCAGAGCGTCGTCGTCAGGCGTCGCTATGGCAGTGACAGATATGTCTGGGGCAGCTTCAGGGGTCGGGACAACATCAGCTGTAGAGCTAGGCGGAATAGTAGGCAGGGGTGCCTCAGTGCCGTCGACGTTATTCGTCGGTGTAGCTGCATTGTGGCTGGGAGAGGGGGGAGTCGACTCTGGTTGCATCGCGACATCTGTCACTTCATCAGGTTCCGTTGCCATAACAGCCTGAGCCAGTTCCTCCCGACGTGACACGATTGGTTCGAGCGGCTCAATGACTTTATTATGAGTGCTTGCCATACCGTTGTCTGAGCCGCTCGACTGCGTCGGTGCCGAGAGCATGTCACCACCATCGAGCATCACGTCGGCCACGCCCTCAATTGCCCCTGACTCGCTCGCGGCTGGCTCACTACTGATCCAATGACGACCCTCGTTGTGAGGCGGAGCTTCGGCGTCCGATCCTGATCGTGCATCAGAGCTTTCCCGTGACTCATCCGGGGAAGGTAGTGGGTGGCTGCTATGATCGTTATGGATTAGCGACACGTTTAAGAGATCATCTATCTCATCTTCAGCCTCGGTGATGGCCTGGGACGGCGTCACTGGTGGGGTCTCCTCGGCCACTACGATAGGGGGCTCGGGTGATACTGATATTGCAGCCGGCGTCGAGGTAGTCGATCCCTGGCCCGACTGCTCACGCGCCGAGGCGGCGGCCAGGACGGCCGCCACTGCGTCATCGGTACTCCGGCCCGTCGCGGCTTCACCGATTTGTTGCACTGGTGGCATAGGCGCGACGGGTATCGTTGCCGCCGGCTCAACGGATGGCACGGGCATCATCGATCCTGGCAAAATCTCCGGTATCCTAACCGGAGGCGCTCCGATTGGCGGAACTGCTTCGAGTGACACCGCCGGCGTGGCTACCACCGGTTGTTCAGCCGAAGCCGATACGAGCTCGGGAATCGGTTCGTTAAGCGGGGGAAGTACCGGTGCATCGGGACGCTCCAGCACGGTCTCTAGCTTAGGGTCGACGAAGTGAATGAGTGACTCAGGCGATTCCAGCACGGGTTCGGGTACTGGTTCGGATGATTCGCGTGGCTCCGGCTCGTCTAGTACCTCTGGTGCGGCCTCACATGGCTTCGGTTCGTCTACTGCAAGACCCACGGTAGCTGGTTCGGTTGCTGCTTCAGCCGGGACGGGTACGGATGGGACAATAGGCGCGATTGGCGCCTCCTGCGGCGGCTCGGGGACAGGCACAATCTCAGGGGCCGGTGAGGCTAATAACGGCACATCGCTAAGCGGGTCGGAGGTCAACGGCGCCGGCGGCTCGGCGCCTTCTGGAATAAGCTCAACATCCGGCAGCACTACGTTACTGGTACTCGTCGCTGGTGGCTTGCCACCGGTAATATCATGGATCGACAGGCCGTCAGGTCGAGATGAGGCCACCGGAGCCGGCTCTGGCAGGGGACCTAGGTCGACCGGAGGCGCACCAATCGGTGGCGGCACGGCAGCCAGATTACTCGAGTCCGCCGGGACAATCGAAGGTGCAAGAGCCACCGGCGCGTCTACCGATGTTGGCGCCGGCGGTGCAACTACGGCAGCCGCGACGGCTACAAGCTCAGGCAAAGGCGGAGGTGAAGTGGCTACTGTCACTGGAGGTGCCACTTCGACCGGTGCGGCGACTGGCAGGACCGGCGCCGCCGGGATACTCGGTGCTGCAGGCGGGGCAACGGCATCTGGGACCGGAGTCGGAATCGGCGCCGGAGCCGCTACCGCTACTGGTACCGGCGTGCCACTCAACCGGCTCATAAGATCGGCCTCCACCATCGCCTTGGTCATACCAAACTTGGCTGCCGAAAGCTGTTTAATAGCTAACCCCAGCTCGGCATTCGCATGACCAATCGGGGGCAGATTGGTCATGGTGAAGGGCTGGCTTGGCAGGCCGCCGATGAGCAGCTTGAGCACCGAGTGATAGTTGGGAATATTCACTAGGTCGCCAGCGTCAAAAATCGGCGCAAACTGCTTTACCATAAACTCAGCGTCCTCCGGACCCATGCGGTGCGCCACAATCGTACCAACGTTTCCAAACACGGCGTCGCGAATCTCGTTCGTGAGCTGCCCGATAAACTGGTTGGCCACAATGAGGTTGAGTCGATACTTACGCGCTTCACTGAGGATGCTCGCAAACGAGTCGGTCGAAAAGTTCTGGAACTCATCTACATAGAGCGAGAAGTCGTACCTTTGGTCTTCGGGGATTTCGGTCCGGCTCATCGCCGCGGCCTGGAACTTTATGACGAACATCATACCTAAGAGGCGTGAGTTGAGCTCTCCGATACGACCTTTGCTCAGGTTTACGATGAGGATCTTCTTCTGGTCCATCACGTCGCGTAAGTTAAAGGCGCTCTTGGTCTGGCCAATGATATTTCGCATAATCTCGTTCTGCTGGAAGGCGCCAAACTTACTCACAAAGTAACCGAGCATCTCGCTCTTGTGGTAGTCGCTGGTCTGTCCCATCTCTTTGGTCCAGAAATCGATCACGGTGGGATCTTTAAGATAACGGAACTTCTGTTTTAAGTAATCGGTGTCGGTAAAGACTTTGGGAATCTCAATAAAGGTCGCGCCGTTCGGATCGCTCATAAGCGTTAAGGCTGCGTTTCTAAACCACTGCTCAAAGCGCGGACCGATCACGCCGGTACCATTCGGGTCGTAGAGTTTATAGAGCATGCTGATGCTCTCTTGAATGAGGAAATCCTTCTGGGCCGGGTCGTTAAATTCAAACAGGTTCAGACCCAGCGGATACTCAGTATCGGCTGGATTAAAGTAGATGACGTCTTCGGCACGATTCTTTGGTACTAGGCTCAGAAGCTTCTCGGCGCTCTCACCATGAGGGTCAATGAAGGCAAAACCGTTGCCGGCAATCATGTCCTGGACGGCCAGATTTTCGAGCATCGTACTCTTACCCGTACCGGTCTGACCCAGCACATAAGTGTGGCGGCGGCGATCTTCGATCGAGAGCCTAATCTCCTTCTTAACCCCGCGGAACTCATTAGTGCCAAAGAGCAGGCCGTTATCGGCGGTACGCACGGGGCCATCGACCTCTTTGGACTTCTGGCGTTCCACGTTCATAGTGGGGGTAAACTGGGAGTCGGGTAGGTGGAAGATGGTGGCTAGTTCCGCACTGTTTAGCACATTACTGCGGATTTCGGGCGGGAAGAAGCGGAAAATAAAAGCCGTCACAATGCCCTGCACATCTAGTGCGGGCAAGAACTTTAAGCCATTTAAGCCCGGCTTCTCGAACAGCGCAAAGGCGGTGGCAAGATCCCGGAGCAGCTGCTGCGACTTGGCCACAGACTCGGTGGAGACTAGCACGCGTATGAGAATCTCAAAACCGGGGTGCTTCGTCTTCTCTTCGATACTCTCGACCTGTGAGAGCTGGAGATTAGATGCCGTCGCCACGCCGGTCTCGCCCCGTTCCTGTTCAACACGAGCAGTTGGTGTTTTAACGACCGCTTTGGCCAGGTCCATAGCGCTAAACTTAAGCTCACTGTTTCGCCCTTTGCGCAACGAGTTAGCCAGTGTGGACGAGCGTTTGGTCCAGAGCGGGTCGGCGGGGCGTATCATTATCTGAATTGCTGCACCGTCGTCCGGGCCGATACTCGATAGGGTCGTAATAATGGCTTCCATTGGGTCTCGTTCCAGCCCGGTATAGACGGCTATGGGATAGGCACTCTCGTTTTTTAAGACCATCTCACCACCAATGGTGGCGGCCAGCCGCCCTTGCTGATTAAAGATATTGTGATCCTCTACCTCCTCGAGCTTGGCACCCGGGTACGCCGTCTGGATGGCTTTTTCTACAATGGATGACATACCCACAGGGACGGCGGCATAGAAGTGCACCAGGCCACCCGAAGCGATCAGCTCGAGTGCGACGTGACGCTGGCCAAAAAATTTGCTCTTATAGCCTTCGGTAGCCGTGCCGCTGATGAGGTTATAGAGCACCTCGGCCTGGGCAATCTTCTCGCGCATCACCTCGCGTACGTCGCGACCTTGGGCGGTCGTATCAGAGCTGGGCGGTGGGAGGTGGATTAAGATTGGCACCATCTTGAGACCACGTTCAATAGCCTTGGCCCGCCGGAGTTTACGGCGATACACTACATAGGCTACCGCCCCAAGAATGGCCGCAGCAAGGGCAAAGATTATTACGATAACTACAATTACGTTCAGAGTCTCACCCTCCGCCCTCGACTCAACCTAGGAGGCTGGTTTATTATCGTCGGGCTTCTTCACCGCATGGCCATACCGTTTCTGCAGATACTCTACCTGAAGGCTCTCAATGGCAGCCTCCTCGGCATAAGGATCACCCTGAGTAGCGTCGATGACCTGCTCGGCCTTATCGACCCACTCTGGCTCGATCACGTCCTGATCGGCCGCTACGGCCGGGGTGGCTACCGCACCGCTCGGTGCCGATGAGCCCACCGTGGGCGTGGCAGCGATCGCCGCCGCCACGTCGGCGGCCGATAGCGCTAGCGGCGTTCCGGCAGCCGGAGCGGTCGAGCTCGTCGCAGCTGGCATCGGTGCCGCCGCCGCTTCGGGCGCCGCGGGCTTTAAGGCCGACTCTTGCGTACCGGTGCCAATCAGCTGATCCGGGGTGATCTGAGATGGTTGTTCTGGCGTTGGGGTGGTAGGTGAGGTGTCCATTGCCTGAAATTATACCACTTACGCTCAAAAAGGGTTAGATGCTACGTCGGCGACGACTCAGCCACAATACTACCGGCACCAACGCACCAATCCCAAGCCAGATTATTAGATCATAAGCCAAGTGACGCGAGTCAAATACGACCGAGGCGTCGTAGCACTCGGGCTTATCGTGCCAATCAAAACTGGCCCATGGCAAGCCACTCGGTCCATCGGGAGCCGTAAAGCCAAATACGTTCGTAACCGTGCCATCTCTTGCACATTGGGGTCCGATCGAAAGTGGTCCCTCGATCAAGGTTCCGGGCTCGGGGTCGGGAAGAGTCGGATTTGGTACAAGTAGGCTCAGAGTCAGTGCCATAACCACATAGATCAGTGCCGCCGCCGTCCAGACAAGCCAACGCTTATGCATGTACCCACACCGGCGTACCGATATTGCTCCAGTTATAGATGAACTCGGCCGTGGCGTCGGGGAGGTTAACGCAACCATGCGAGCCATTGTTGTAGTAGCCAGGTGCGGTATCCATTGCCTGAAATTATACCAATTGTGTTAGGTAAGCAATGCTCAGATACCGGTATCTTTAGCGAGGCGACGATATTGCTCTAGGAGATCATATCCTATAGAGCTATGAGCATGCTCAAAGCCGGAGAAAATCAATCGGCTATTCTCACGTCCCACCCTCATCCACATCTTGAGCTCAGCTAGCTCCTCTTCCCAATGATCGGCCGATAGAATCATTTCGAGAGCCAAGCCGGCATCACTAAGTTGAATCGATATTGGCAGGTCTTTTAATTTTTGGCGGTGGCCCGTTACAAACCCCTGTACCGCTGTCGCTGGATAGCCAAGGGCCGTTCCAATACCTTCGTCATCTCGCGCCTCGACGGCTTTAACTAGGCGGTCTAACGTCTCCTGGTCCTTAGTAACAAAGACGTCGACGAGCTCGTTCAGACGCTCCCGATCATCTTCCATCTGCAAGAGACCATCGCTCGTAACGCGTCGCTCAATAGATGCCGATAATCCGGCCCGCCGTAACGTTTCAAGTAAATATTCAAGCTGATACTCTGGGACGCGGAACTCAGCATCGCCTATACGCCAGACCAGGCTCTTTAGTACGACCCACGTCCCGGTACGTAACCCGAGGGCGACGAGAAGGATATAAAAACGCTCCGTAGCCGATACAGGTGCATCTTCGAGACGCTCGATAATGGCTTTTTCGAGCTTCTTCATGATTATTGGTGTACCCACACCGGCGTACCGATATTGCTCCAGTTATAGATGAACTCGGCCGTGGCGTCGGGGAGGTTAACGCAACCATGCGAGCCATTGTAATAATAGTCCTGCCCACCGAAGACGCCATTGCGCCAGGACGCATCGTGAAGGCCGAAGCCCTGATAGAACGGCATCCAGTACTTCACTGCTACATCGTAGTTGTAGCGCGGGCCATACTGGTATCCCACCAAGTGCGTATTGGTAGTCTTGTAATAGATGCTAAACAGTCCCGTTACTGTAGGGAATCCCACGCCGGTGGCGCCCGAGGTGATGGGTGAATCAAAGATGATCTGATGATCCTGCCAGACCCAAAGGTGCTGCTTGCTAAGGTTAATCTCAACGTACTTCGGAGAGTCTAACGTGGTGAAGTTGGTCGGAATCGTCTTAAAGGCCACACCGTGGCTGGTGATGGAGAAAGTCAGCGCCTGACCGGTCGTTACCGCCGCCGAGATAGCCGCTGTCAACGGATCTCGGTCGATGG